>CALHAX010000036.1 GCA_937931785.1 uncultured Hyphomicrobiaceae bacterium
GCCAACACCGGCGAACACGGAACGGCCCGCGTGCGCTTTCGCGATGTTGTTGATCAGCTCCATGATCAGAACCGTCTTGCCTACACCAGCACCACCGAAGAGGCCGATTTTACCGCCCTTGGCGTACGGCGCGAGCAGGTCGACGACCTTGATGCCCGTCACCAGAATTTCGGATTCCGTCGACTGCTCGATGAACGCAGGCGCTTCCTGGTGGATCGAACGCGTTTCGTCGAATTTGATTGGTCCGGCTTCATCCACCGGCTCGCCGATCACATTCATGATACGGCCAAGCGTTCCAGGACCAACCGGCACCATGATCGGTTCGCCCGTGTCCTTGACTTCTTGCCCGCGAACCAGCCCCTCCGTCGCATCCATTGCGATCGTGCGAACGGTGTTCTCACCCAGGTGCTGCGAAACTTCGAGCACAAGGCGGTTGCCCTGGTTCGTTGTTTCAAGCGCATTCAGAATTGCAGGCAGGTTGTCGTCGAACTGCACGTCCACGACGGCACCCATCACCTGACTAACTCGACCTTGTGACATTTTTCGTCCTCTCGGATATATCGTCTGGTGGGGCGCAATGCCCCTGCGTTTCATTCAGTTCTAAAGCGCTTCCGCACCCGAAATAATTTCAATCAGTTCCGTCGTGATCTTTGCCTGACGGGTCCGGTTGTAGGTGACCGACAATTTGTCGATCATGTCGCCCGCATTCCGCGTCGCGTTGTCCATCGCGGACATCCGCGCGCCTTGCTCGGATGCACCGTTTTCCAAAAGTCCGCGGAAAATCTGGGTGGCGATATTCTTCGGCAGCAGATCCTTCAGGATCTCGTCTTCTTCCGGTTCGTATTCATACGCTGCAGAATCACCATCTGCATCGTCGCCCGCTTCCGGTAATTTCGCCGGGATCAACTGCAGTGGCGTTGGTGTCTGATCAATGACCGACTTGAATTCTGCGTAGAAGAGCGTCGCAACATCAAATTCGCCATCGTCAAACATTTTGAGCACACGGTTCGCAATGTCCTGCGCGTTGACAAACCCGACTTGCTTCACGTCTTTCAGCGAAATCGTATCGATGATATTCGCCGCGAACTCCATTTTAAGAACGTCGTAGCCCTTGCGACCGACAAACAGCATTTTGACGGTCTTGCCTTCGGCCATCAGGCTGCGGGCCTTGGCGCGTGCCAGCTTGGCGATGTTGCCATTGAAGCCACCGCAAAGTCCACGATCTGCCGTCGCAATCACAAACAGATGCGTCTGATCTCCGCCAGTTCCAACAAGGATCGGCGAAGCGCCTTCCGTATCGGTTATTTTCGATCCCAGATTGGCAAGCACAGCATCCATGCGTTCTGCATAGGGACGCGCGGCCTCGGCCGCTTCTTGCGCCTTGCGTAGTTTCGCCGCCGCAACCATTTGCATGGCCTTGGTGATCTTCTGCGTGGATTTAACCGACGCGATCCGGTTTCGTAGTTCCTTGAGGCTCGCCATTGAAGCGCTCCGTTAAACAATCAAAGCGTCTTAGGCCGCGAACGAACCTGCGAACTTGTCCACGGCCGCTTTGAGTGAGGCGCCCGTCTCATCCGACAGCGCCTTCTCAGTGCGAATCGTTTCGAGGATATCGCCGTGTTCGTCACGCATGAAACGCAGCAATCCATCTTCGAACGGACCAACCTGGCTCACTTCGATGTTGTCGAGGTAACCCTTTGTACCAGCGTAAATCGAGACAACCTGCTCTTCGACTGAAAGCGGCGAGAACTGCGCCTGTTTCAACAATTCCGTCAAACGGGCACCACGGTTCAGCAGGCGCTGTGTCGCGGCATCAAGGTCAGAGCCGAACTGCGCAAACGCCGCCATTTCGCGGTACTGCGCCAACTCACCTTTAATGGCACCAGCCACCTGCTTCATCGCCTTGATCTGAGCCGATGAACCCACACGCGACACCGACAGACCCACGTTCACCGCAGGACGAATGCCCTGATAGAACAGATCCGTTTCGAGGAAGATCTGACCATCCGTAATCGAAATCACGTTCGTTGGAATGTAGGCTGAAACGTCGTTGGCCTGGGTTTCAATGATCGGCAGCGCCGTAAGGGAGCCAGAACCGTTCGCTTCGTTCAGTTTGGCCGAACGTTCGAGCAAACGTGAGTGAAGATAGAACACATCACCCGGATACGCTTCACGTCCCGGCGGACGGCGCAGCAGCAGGGACATCTGACGATAGGCAACAGCTTGTTTCGTCAAATCATCATAGACCATGAGGCCGTGCATGCCGTTGTCACGGAAATACTCACCCATGGTGGTGGCGGTGAACGGTGCAAGGAACTGCATCGGCGCCGGGTCAGAGGCTGTCGCAGCGACAACAATGGAATATTCCATCGCACCGTTGTCTTCGAGCACCTTCACAAGCTGCGCAACCGTTGAGCGCTTCTGCCCGATGGCAACGTAGATACAGTAGAGTTTTTCGTTTTCGTCGCCGCGTGAGTTTGGCCCCTTCTGATTAAGGAAGGTATCGAGCGCGACAGCCGTTTTCCCGGTCTGACGGTCACCAATGATCAATTCGCGCTGGCCACGGCCAACCGGGATCAGAGCATCCACAGCCTTCAGACCCGTTTGTACAGGCTCATGAACCGACTTGCGCGGAATGATGCCGGGCGCCTTGACGTCCACCATCTTGCGCTCAACCGCATCAATCGGGCCCTTGCCGTCAATCGGGTTGCCAAGACCATCGACAACGCGTCCAAGAAGGCCCTTGCCAACCGGCGCATCGACGATGGTACCGGTCCTCTTGACCGTGTCACCTTCTTTGATCGAACGGTCATCACCGAAGATCACAACACCGACGTTGTCGACTTCAAGGTTCAGCGCCATACCGCGAATGTTGCCGGGGAACTCCACCAGCTCACCGGCCTGCACGTTGTCCAGGCCGTAAACACGGGCGATACCGTCACCGACGGATAGCACCTGACCGATTTCGGAAACTTCCGCTTCCTGGCCGAAATTTGCGATCTGATCCTTGAGGATCGACGAGATTTCTGCGGCTCTGATTTCCATCAGCCCACCTCTTTCATGGCAACTTTGAGATTGTTGAGTTTCGTTTTGAGTGACGAATCGACCATCCGGCTTCCAACCTTGACGATCAAACCGCCAAGAATAGAAGGATCAACCGTCGTATTGATTTGTACGTCCTGGCCCATCGTCTCGTTTAATGTGGCCTTCAGATCGTTCAATTGGGCGTCGTCCAGCGCGACGGCAGACGTCACGTCGGCACTGACTTCACCACGATGCTGAGCCAGCAGTGCGCGAAACGCACCGATCATGCCGTCAACAGCAAAAAGCCGACGGTTTTGAGCCACCAGCTTGAAGAAATTTGAGGTGAGTTGCGACATGCCCGCCTTGGCGAGCACCGCAGAAACGGCTTTCGACTGGTCCTCTGCAGAAAACACCGGGCTGCGCACAAGGCGCTGCAAGTCGGTGCTTTCATCGAGCATGCCCGCAAAACCATTAAGGTCGCTTGCGACTTGATCAAGAGAGTTGGCCTCTTTGGCCAACTCGAAGAGTGCGCTTGCGTAGCGCCCGGTCATACCGGTTGTCAGAGAATCGTTGCTGGACACGTTGCCGCTCTTAGCTCTTGGCAAAAGCCCCCAAAGCCAAAGCTGAGGAGACCGCGCTTCTAGGAATTTCCGGTGAACCGATCAACGATCGGCACGGGCGAGCAAAGGCGCAGGTTGGCACCCCCTTGATAGCCGTGGGTCACGTAACACACCGGTTTCAGCCACGCAACACACCCGACATGCTTCTTTTGACGCATTGGGGATAGCACTGACCGTAGAGTGGAATTCAGATGACCAAAACGATCAACCACACGTGACACCAGGTTGATTTTGCCCCACCCGTCGAAACGGTTAGGCCATGCTTCTGGTTGCGCGATCAAAATCCCCCAAGGAGAGGAAGGATATGACGTCACACACAAGGAAAAAGCCCATAGCGACACGCCAACGCTGGCCTGTTGCAATCGCAACTTTGGCCGCAACGTTGCTGCTCACAGCCTGTACGGGCAGCACCCGTAACTTCGATTTCCCTGAAACACCCGTGCGTCGCGGCAGTTTCTAGCCCGGTTCAAACCAATGGCACCGGCAACCACACATTCGCGGTTGCCGGTGCCAGAGAAGACTCAGCCACCGCCAGCCTCAGCAATCTTCTCTTCAACTGGTTTCGCCCATTCCGCACGCAAAGCCTTAACCTGCGCGACGGCAGCCCGGGTTTTCAAGGCCAGCATAGATTTTCCGATTTTGGCACTTGCCTTTGTCGGTGCTCCTGAATAGCCGAGGCGCGGGACGGAAATCATGTTCTGCTTGGTGATCCGAACACTCTTCGGGCTGATCGCCAGGACTTCCGAGGTGTCTCGGATTCCAGCATGCCAACCGATATCCGTATCGCTGTAACCAGCGTTTTGGAGCGAAGCGAACTGACCGTTCGCCGCATAGTATCTATCGAGGTTGGCAACTTTGATTTTTTCTCCAGCCCATTCCATCATGAGCCTGGCAGCAACTCGGGATTGCGAGTCCTGGTTCCCACCACTGTCGCCCATGAAATAGATTTCCGTGAACCCATGCGTTTTCAGACTGCGCGCCGTGTGTTCCAGCACAGCTTCGAACACCGATTCCGGGATGCTGATCGTCCCCGCAAACTCCATGTGCCCTGTCGGCTTTTCACCCGTATCACCTTCAGGGACATAGTCCATTACTGGCGCCACGAGGGTTTTGCCAAGTGCACGCGCCACGTCATGACTTGTGCGGTCAACGACAAGATGGTGCTTCCCAAGAACAACGAACGGGCCGTTTTGCTCCGTACCACCGGTGGGTATGATTGCCGTGCGATATCCTCTTTTTATCGCCGTATCGACTTCTGTCCATGTGAGATTCGCCAGCTTCACACTTGGAATAGCAGGCCCTTGCGCCACAACAACCTTGTGATACTGCCACTGCCCGAGAACCAACGCCCCCATGATAAAGAACCCGGCAATCAGGGCATTTTGTCGACGTTCAGGAACACGCATTGTCTCCCGCAGGACATCGCCCGCCCACACGAACGGCTTTATATATATATCAGCAACTGTTTTGAACGGATTAGGCTCCGCACGTGACAGGCCATATTTCAGCTTCTCGAATTTGCGCGGAATATAAGACGTTCCCATCAGTTGATCCCAGAACGAAAACATCAAACCAAAGTTCTTGTCGAAATGCTTTGGATCAGAACTGTGATGGATCTGGTGCTGTGCCGGTGAAACGAGAATACGGCTCAACCACAATGGGTAATTCAACCAGATATGCGAATGCCGGAGGTTGTAGCCGAACACATAGAACAGGAACGTAATGATGTTCAGCCCGAACAACCCAAACGCGGTCGGTTCGTCAGCCGTGAGGTAAAAGATCCCTGCAAATGCCAGACCGCTCAGCACCCCGACCACGAGGCTTGTGATGAACAAATCGACCGGATGCATCCGGAACAATGTCAACGGATTAAGTTCTTCTGCGGAGTGATGCACCTTGTGGAACTCCCACAAGACAGGAACCCTGTGAAACATGTAGTGCGCGATGTACACACCAAGATCCAGCGCAATGGCAGCCAGGATCGTATAGACAACGAGGCCCGCAGCACCTGACAGCACCGGCGTATCCAGCACCCCGAACCCACCTACAAACATGGAATGAAAGAGCGTCGCAAAGATGTGCACACCAATCAGGAACTGGGCAATCAACGCGTAATAGACAAGCGAGTTCACGAAAAAGAATTTTACGTCTTGCCGTGTCGACGGATGAAATATGATCCGTGGATCAAAAACATACTGCAGAAACGTTGGCCGATTGCCGCCATCATGATCATCGCCATGTTCGGCGGCATGCGCTCGCTCGACTTGCCAAAAGGCAAAAAATGCCAACCCCAAAGAGGTGATGAGATAAAGGGGGTAAATCCGACTTGATGGAGCAGAAGTTGCCTGGAAGTAGGCAACAAGATTGTCAAACACTGCTTCAAACATGATTACACCCCGTTCAGTCAGGGCGCGCGCCCCACGAATACGGTAAAAAATAGTCATGAGAGGAAAAATAAGTCTTAATTTCACTCGCCAACAGGCAGGTATGCAAAATCAGACTTGAACGACGGGGCGTGCGTTTTGCAGAGCATGCGCCATGAACGAGCGCGCATCTTCTGCAGCCCGACGGAGTTTCGTAGCATCCGTGCTGAACGGCGAAAGCGGAATATCTTCCTGATCAGGCAGAATACGCACCCATTTGATACGCCGCAACCGTTCCAGGCGGTCAACTTCCGTCTGGATCAGCTGCCCCATGGACGCAACTTGTCGACGCAGGTTGGCCGGAGCATGGCGCAAGCAGAAATGCGTCACCGTAGGCCATAACAGCCGTTCTATTCGTGACAAATCGCCATAATCCGGGCGACTTTCCAGAATCACAACCGTATCAGGACGAAATTTCGAAACACCGGCCTTGACAGGCAACGGCATCCCACAAGCCCCATCAACCAAAAGTTCTTCTCCGCCACCAACCAATCCGGGAATTGGATTCGTCACCTGCGGCAAAGCGCTAGAGGCAAGTACGGCCTGCGCCGTGTCTGGGGCAAAGTCTTTCGCATCAATGAGCAGACTTTCACCGGTCATGCGCGTCACGACAACATGCCACGATGTACGATGGGACTTGATGCGGATGTCGTTGAACGACAGCGGACTGTGATGCCCGCGCAGAATATCTGCGAGGTATTCGAGATGCAGGCGCGGCGCACCAAATGACGACGGTTCGATAAACCCGGATGCACTCAATTGCTCGAACATCCGCGATGCCCGATGCGGCATGCCGGAGAGAAACGCCCCCATGGCCCCACCACTGCCCGAAACGGTTACGGCGTGGTCGACAGCATGTTCGATACCAGCATCACGAAAAGCCGTGAGATAGCCTGCAGCACGGGTGCAACACATCCCGCCACCGGTTCCAATCATAAGGATGCGATGCGGCGGCGTTTGACCATGCGCAATTGCCGTCTCGTTCTCAAAGAGACGCCTCAGCGCAATATCATGTCCATGGAGCCGCATAAGCACACCACCACCGGGTCTGCACATGCGAATTTCTTGGTGCCGCCGGCAGACCAGTCCACGTTCCCGAGTGCAGCTACTTTGCGCAGCCTTTCGCATTCTCAGATAGTAGTATGGCGTAGAGTGGTTAAAATTCCGGCACGGATCATGACGGTTTCATGATCCCCTCAGTCCGCAGACTGTTTCAAAAGAGATGTTCAGGAATCGCATCAAACTTTGACATCTGTGGTTTAGCTCGAACCACAGGCTGCAAAACCGGCTTTTCGTGCTTCTCTTGACAACCTTGTGACCTAGCCTCCTGGAGGCGTTCGACCACCTCGAGCATCGTCAAATGACCAATCGATTCGGTATTCACTGATGTAATTTGCGGCTTGCTCATCTCGTTACCCACTAAAATGCTGCCAAATTGCTCGGAAGCACCGCTCCTCTGCTGCTCGTCGGAAACCATCACAACTGTTCAGGCTCGATTTGACTTGCCATTCGACTTCACACACAAATTGTAACCTGCGACTGTTAAAACTCTGATGCTGTAACGCGGCATTTCCAAGGCCAGAATTAACGTAGCAGTAACACTTTAGTTGCCGCATCACATGATTCGGGAAATCCCAGGCCATGCCTCAAGCCGCTGTGATATTTGATGTCGATGGCCCACTTCTGGAACTGACACCCCAGGAAGAAAATCTGTTTTTTGTACCTCTCACCAACAGGTTCGGATTGGAAAACCTGTCCCGCGACTGGGATAGCTACCGCATACGAAATGACATCGAGATCTATCGGGAAATTTTAACGACACATGTCCGACCGGAGGAGATCGAAGCCACCCTCGACAACGTCGCGACAGACTATGTCACACGATTGAAGACAGGTTATGAAACCGGTGCTCTTGAGGTCGTAAGTATCCCCGGCGCATGTCAGCTCCTGCAACGCCTTCACGCAGTTGATGGTCTGACACTTGGCATCGCAACGGCCAACCTCGGTGCCGCTGCCAAGGTGCGCCTGTTACAAGCCGGCATGTGGCGTTATGTCGAACAGCATCCCGGAGCAGCCGAAGCTGGCGGACACAAGAGCAATATTCTCGCAAGCGTGCTCGCGGGGCTGGGTGTTGCACCTTCGCAAACAGTGTTTCTTGGTGACAACCTTAATGATCTGGAAGCCGGACGAGAGAACGGCGTGCATTTCATCGGATTTCACACAGATGCAACGCGCCGCAAACGCCTGACTGATGCGGGCGCAGAAACAGTGTGCGGCGATCACAAGACGACATGGGATCTGATCCGCAAGGCACTCGATCTGGCCTGAGCCCCCTGAGCCCTTGCATCACTACATGTGCAAGGCGCGCCCATCGACCGACAGCGCAGCCTCTCTAACGGCCTCAGTCAGCGTTGGATGCGCATGGCATGTGCGCGCAAGATCCTCCGCAGAACCACCGAACTCCATGATGACAGCAGCTTCCCCGATCATCTCACCAGCGTGCGGACCTATAATATGCACGCCCAGAATTCGATCCGTCGTTTTGTCGGCCAACACCTTCACAAATCCGTCCGTCGTCCGGTTGACCTTGGCCCGGCCGTTGGCCGTGAACGGGAACTTGCCCGTGTTGTAAGCCACGCCAGCATCTTTCAACTCTTCTTCAGTTTTACCAACAGACGCAACTTCCGGATGCGTGTAAATGACGTTCGGAATGACATCGTAGTTTACATGCCCCGCCTGCCCGGCCAGAATTTCGGCCAACGCCACACCTTCATCCTCGGCCTTGTGCGCCAGCATCGGACCATCGATCACGTCACCGATTGCATAAATGCCTGGCACATTCGACTGATAGTGTTCATCAACCATGACACGTCCGCGGTTATCTTTCTTGACCCCGACACCTTCGAGGCCAAGGCCTTCCGTGTAGGGCACGCGGCCAATGCACACGAGCACCGTATCGGTTTCAAGAATTTCGGAATCACCGCCCGCTGAAGGTTCAATTGTAACCTTCGCACCAGAGTTGTTTTTCTCCACACCCGTCACTTTGTGTGAGAGCTTGAACTTGACGCCCTGTTTCTTGAGGATGCGTTGAAAATTCTTTGCGACATCGCCATCCATGCCCGGGATCAGACGATCCAGGAATTCGACAACTGTCACGTCGGCGCCAAGTCGACGCCAGACCGATCCCAGCTCCAGGCCAATCACACCACCACCAACAACGATCATCTTGCCCGGCACCTTGCCAAGCTCAAGCGCACCCGTGGACGACACGACAGTCTTTTCGTCGATTTCAATGCCCGGCAACTGCGTGACGTCGGAGCCTGTAGCAATCACGATATTCTTCGTCTCAAGCGTTTGCGTCACACCGTCAGCACCAGTCACATCGACCCGCCCGGCAGCGACAATCTTGCCCGCACCTTCGAACGCATCGACCTTGTTCTTTTTCAGAAGGTAGGCAACGCCGTCCACATTGCCCTTCACACCCTCATCCTTGAACGTCATCATCTTCTTGAGATCGAGCTTTGGCGACACCTTGATGCCCATGTCCGCCATGCCGTGCCCGGCCTCGTCGTACATTTCAGACGCGTGCAGCAGTGCCTTCGAAGGAATACAACCGACGTTCAGGCAGGTTCCACCATGGGTGGAGCGTTTCTCGACAACGGCAACCTTCTGTCCCAGCTGCGCCGCGCGGATCGCGCAGACATATCCGCCCGG
>CALHAX010000037.1 GCA_937931785.1 uncultured Hyphomicrobiaceae bacterium
GATCAGTTTGCTGCAATTCTACAATCTGCTTGGGAACGATATTGTTGTTGATGGGTCTTAACACCGAACGTCTTAAAGACACAGCCCGACGTCTCTAACCCTTCTCCACTTTCGGCAACCTCAGCCCAATGTGCAGCTCCCGCAACTGCTTTGCATCCACGGCTCCCGGCGCACCCATCAGAAGATCCTGGGCCTGCTGGTTCATCGGGAACATGGTGACTTCACGGATGTTCGGCTCGCCGCACAAAAGCATCACAATGCGATCAACCCCCGGCGCGATACCGCCGTGCGGTGGTGCGCCGTACTGGAGTGCGCGCAGCATTCCACCAAATTTATCCTCCACAACCTCGGAACCATAACCGGCAATGTCGAACGCCTTCATCATGATTTCAGGCTTGTGGTTCCGGATGGCGCCGGACGACAGCTCCACACCGTTGCACACGATGTCGTACTGATAACCGAGAATATCACCGGGATCTTTCGTCTCCAGCGCGTCCATCTCGCCCTGTGGCATGGAGAACGGATTGTGCGAAAAGTCCCAGCGTTTTTCGTCCTCGTCCCATTCATACATCGGGAAGTCCACGATCCAGCAGAACGCAAACTGATCTTCATCCACCAGTCCGAGTTCCGTTCCGGCGCGCGTCCGTGCAGCGCCCGCAAAATCAACGAACTTCTTCGGGTCGCCTGCAGTGAAAAACACGGCATCACCATCCTTGAGGCCAAGCTGCTCGCGAATGGCAGCGGTACGTTCCTCGCCAATGTTCTTGGCAATCGGTCCGGAACCCGCGCCATCCTTGAAGAAGATGTAGCCGAGGCCCGGTTGCCCTTCGCCTTGCGCCCAGGAGTTCATCCGGTCGCAGAACGCGCGCGATCCCCCCGTTGGTGCGGGAATAGCCCACACACGGTTGGCCTCGTCCTTGTCCAGCATGCCTGCAAAGATCTTGAAACCCGAGCCACGGAAATGCTCGGATACATCTTCCATCTCGATCGGGTTGCGCAGATCCGGCTTGTCGTTGCCGTACTTGCGCATGGACTCGGCATACGGAATGCGCGGAAATTTATCCGTCACCCGCTTGCCATCGCCGAATGCGACGAACAGATCATGCAACACCGGCTCGACGGCGTTGAACACATCGTCCTGCGTAACAAAGCTCATCTCGATGTCGAGCTGGTAGAATTCACCCGGCGAACGGTCGGCGCGGGCATCTTCGTCACGGAAACACGGAGCAATCTGGAAATAGCGGTCGAAGCCCGCCATCATGATAAGCTGCTTAAACTGTTGTGGCGCCTGCGGCAGCGCGTAGAATTTTCCAGGATGCATGCGCGACGGTACCAGGAAATCCCGCGCACCTTCCGGACTGGAGGCCGTCAGAATCGGGGTCTGGAACTCAAAGAACCCGGCATCCGTCATGCGGCGGCGAATGTCCGCAACGATCTGCGACCGCTTCATGATGTTGCCATGGATCGTCTCCCGGCGCAGATCGAGAAAGCGATACGTCAGGCGGCGATCTTCGGGATAATCCGGCTCACCGAAAACAGGTAGTGGCAGTTCTTTCGCCTCGGACAAAACGTCGAGATCACGAATGAAAATCTCCACCTCACCTGATGGCAGGTCCTTGTTGATCGTCTCGTCTGTCCGTTTCTTGACCTCTCCCTCGATCTTGATCACCCATTCAGACCGCACTTTCTCGGCAAGACTGAAAGCGGAGGAATCCGGATCCACAACCAACTGTGTCAGCCCGTAATGGTCGCGCAAGTCGATGAACAACAGTCCGCCATGGTCGCGCACCCGGTGCACCCAGCCGGAAAGCGTAACTGTGCTCCCCACATCGCTCGCGCGCAGGGCCTCACACGTGTGTGTGCGGTAGGGAGATGTCAGTGTCGAATGAGCCATTGTCCGTGTCCTGGCCTCGCCGATGCGCGGCCTCAAATGCGTGTCTCTGGAAGGGTGTATGAACGGGTCTGTCCAATGGGCGGGACAAGCGCACGGAGGTGCCCGATTGTCAACTCCAGCGGTGCTTTTCAGCTCATCAGGCGGCCACAGGCCGGCGTCCGTCAGGTTGCGTACACCACTGCAGGGCCATTGCTGAACCCGACGAAAAGAAGGGCGACCCAGATGATCAGGCCTAGAACAACACCGGGTATGGAAACGCGCTCTCCCGACCGCACCATACGGACCGTAATCAGTATGGCAGCAAAGAACACCACGAAGCAGGCCAGCAGATAGAGAAACTCGATGCCAATCGCAGCACGCTGCGAAATCCACCCGGCGCGCAACATCATCTGATCCAGTTTGACCAGAATCGGAAAGCCCGCCCCCAGAATGCTGGGTGCCGCCGTGGCCCACCAAACACGGTTATGCGTCACGCTGAACCTCCTTCAAGTGTAACCATCAGACACACACACCGACGCAATCAGACCTGTCACAATGGCGCGTCCAGGACAATCTGATCGCCGCACGCGTTTTTGTATTGCGCCGGTTAAAAAACAAGCGCCTAGAGTTTCATACGCGCGATCGCGCAGCTCCGTCACAGGCGTGTTGCCCCATGAAATCTCTACCTCGCCTTTTGCCGCTGCTGTTTTCCGTTGCGATCCTGTTGTGCGGCAACGGCATTCTGATCACCCTTATATCCCTGAAAGCCAACGCGCTCGGCTGGTCCGCGTCCACCATCGGCTTGCTCGGAACGACCTATTTCGGCGGGTTCCTGATCAGCTCGATGTACACACCGAAGCTCATCGACATGGTGGGCCATGCCCGCGTGTTTGCAGCCCTTGCATCCTTGAGCGCAATCTCGGCCTTGATCCTCGTACTCTACGAGGATCCGGTGATCTGGATGTTTTCCCGAGCACTGGCCGGCTTCTGCATCGCCGGACTGTTCACGGCGATCGAAAGCTGGATCAACGGCGCCGTGGATAACAACGATCGCGGCCGCATGCTGAGTATTTACAGCCTGACAGATCTTGGCGCTGTGACCGCCTCACAGCTTCTGTTGCCAGTCTTCGGCACGGAAGGAACGATCTTGTTCATGATCACCGCAATCATGTTCTGTTTCTCCGTCGTACCTGTGACCCTGTCGCCAAGAGACACAACCCAACCATTCGAGCCCGTGAAGCTCAAGTTCAAGGACGTTTGGCGCATTTCCCCTCTGGCATTCATGACCTGTTTCGTGATCGGCCTGACCAACAGCTCCTACCGCACTATCGGGCCGATCTACGCCACAAATGTTGGGCTCGACACACAGGGAGTTGCCTTCTTCATCACAGCTGGCATCGTGGGGGGAGCCGTCCTTCAGCTTCCAATCGGCTGGTTGTCAGATCGCATGGACCGACGCCAGGTCCTCTCACTCTGTACCATTTTGGCAGTCGCCGCAGGCCTCCTCCTCGCTTATCTCTCGGAAGGTGACAGGATGCACGCCCCTGGTGGCAGCATTTATCTGACCGGGCTGTCCGCAGAGTGGTTCTACGCCGGTTCATTCCTGTTCGGGTGTTTTGCGATGCCGCTTTACTCCATCGCGGCCGCCCATGCGAACGACTTCGCAAAACCCGGGCAGTTTGCAACTGTTACGGCAGGCATGCTGTTCACATACGGCATATCGGCGACCGTTGGCCCCATGTTGTCGTCTCTCTCAATGGCACAGTTCGGCCCTCCAGGGTTCTTCCTGTTCATTTGCGCTGCACATGCCGGGCTTCTGCTCTTCGCCTTCACCCGCATGCGTGTACGGGATACGGTTCCAGACGATGAGCGGGTCCGCTACGCTCCACTTCTGCGCACATCACGCGGGATCTTCAAGCTGGCGAAGAAACGTCTCACGTTGTCCCAGGGCGAGCGCGACCGTCGGGAAGCCGAGGCTGATTCGCTGTCAGGCGGCTCCCGTCGCTAACCTTTTCGCCAGAAATGACGCAGGACAGACTCACTTTCCTGCGTTATAGCCGCGGGCATGAAAGCCATTACGACCACCGTCGATCTAGCGGCGGCTTGCCAGAAACTCGCAACATCCTCCTATGTCACTGTCGACACGGAGTTCATGCGCGAAAGCACCTTCTGGCCAGAACTCTGCCTGATCCAGATTGCCAGTGATGATGTCGAAGAACTGATCGACCCCCTCGCTGACGGTCTTGACCTCGCGCCATTCTTCGAATTGATGACAAACGAAGCCGTGGTCAAGGTATTCCACGCCGCGCGGCAGGATCTGGAAATCATCCACCATCTCGCGGGCGTTATCCCGAAACCTCTGGTCGACACCCAGGTGGCCGCAATGGTGTGCGGATTTGGCGACTCCGTCGGTTACGCCAACCTCGCAAAGAAGATCTGCAACGTCGACATCGATAAATCGTCCCGCTTTACCGATTGGGCGCATCGCCCCCTGTCGGAAAAGCAACTGATCTACGCACTCGCAGACGTCACCCACTTGCGCGACATCTACAAGTTCCTTGAAGGCAAGCTCACCAAATCGGGGCGCAGTCACTGGCTGACTGAAGAGATGGACATTCTCTCGGATCCTGCGACTTACGAAACCCATCCTGAGCAGGCGTGGAAACGCCTCAAGACCCGGGTGAAATCACGCAAGGCCATGGCCGTGCTTATGGAACTGGCCGCATGGCGCGAAGAAGAAGTGCAGCGCAAGAACGTGCCGCGCAATCGCGTGCTCCGCGATGAAGTCATCTACGATGTCGCGAACCAGTCCCCACGGGACGAAAAACAACTCGCCAAATTGCGCACGATGTCGGACGGATTTGCACGCTCGCGGGTCGGCCAACAGATTCTTGAGGCCGTCGAACGCGGCCTCAATCGCGATCTCGATACCGTGCCATCTATGAAAAAACAGGCGGCAGCACCACCCGAAGCCGGGGCTGTAATCGATCTCCTGCGCGTGCATCTGAAGGCCGTATCGGCAGCCAATGCCGTTGCCGCAAAACTCATTGCAACAACGGACGACCTTGAGCGCATTGCGGTGGAACCCGAGGCTGATGTGCCAGCCTTGCGGGGATGGAGGCGTGAATTGTTTGGCGACAATGCCCTCGCCATCAAAAGTGGGAAAATGGGTCTGATCGTCTCGAACGGCGCCGTTGTCGTGGCGGAAAGTGCAACGCTCAGGGCATCAGAATAAACAATGGCTGTGCCGATCCGTCATCAGTCGGCCATCAGCTCGAACGTCATGCCAACCTCTTTCGCCAGGATCTTGAACCGCCGCCGCAACCGCTCACCATCAATATTCCGCTGTTCCTTTGGGAGTTTCAGGATAAGTCTATCAGTTTTCGCGCGCATGGATACGTTCGGCAAGACGCCTGGAGCGCCAACCCCGACAGAATAAGCGCCCCGCATGGCTGCTCCGAGAATACGTGCACGCTTATGCATATCGCGCGTCACAAGGGAGCGAAAACGCGAACTGAAGGCGTCACGGACAATGCCTTCATGCCGGTAGTAGATTACGAGCGATATGAAGGCGATGCCTGCGTGATCGATGCTGGTTGATGCGACATTCTCCAGAACCGCGACACTCTGCTCGCTACGATAGTCCGGATGTGACCGCCAACCCACATCGGCAATGAGGCATGCCGCATGCCGCAGTCTTTTTTCATCTGCCGTTTCCCTGATCTTGAGCACGCGGAAAAGATGATCTGTCCAGTCGCACAGCTCACGTGAATAGTCTGGAGAACGCGCCCGCAATTCTGAAAGCAATCGGCAGGTGGATAAAAAGCCATCTTCCTTTTGTTCTGCCTTCGGGAGAAGATTGTAGAGTAAGCCTTCACGGATCCCCGTGGCACAGATCACGATTTCCGAAGGTTTGATCCGTTTGATCAAACGCTGCATCACGGCTGCGCCATAGGGAACCATCTCGATACGAGATTTGGACAGGTCATTCGACGCGCCAAAGAAATCGAGCGGCATCTCCTGAAGATAGCGCGCATACCGGATCGCCTCGCCGGGTGGCATGCGATACTGGTGCAGAACACTCATCGGATAATCCCGATACCGCATATGCAGACGCGCCAGGGCCCGCCACGTCCCACCAACCGCATAGAACGGACGATCGGTTCCGGCATCCAGCCAATCGACCTTGTCGAGTTCACGATCCACGATCTTGCGCACTTTGTCGAAGTTCGTGCCCCCGCCTTCAATCAATCGCAAACCGCCCAAAGGCATTGTCGTCCATTGCTTGTATTTACGGTTGTTGATGTTGATCAGCTCAAGGCTCCCTCCGCCCAGGTCACCCGCAAGACCACGTGGAGACTGAAAGCCGGACATCACGCCAGCCGCCGCGAGGCCCGCTTCCTCATGACCGGAGAGAACAGCAATCGCAACGCCACTGATGTCTTCCGCAGCCGTGATGAAAAACGGGCCATCCGAAGCTTCACGCACAGCGGCCGTCGCAACAACATGCATGGGGCCAGCATCGAGAACATCGACAACGGCACGAAATCTGCGCAAGGCACTGAGCGCCCTCTCGATGTTCTGACGCCCCATACGACCTTTGGACGGTAGCATGCGACCAAGACCACAGATCACCTTCTCGTTGTAGATCGGAGACGGATTGCGCTTGAGGCCTTCATAAATAACGAGACGAACCGTGTTGGAACCGATGTCCACAACAGACACAGGCCGCTCATCGCCAGCCGACACACCCACCGGTGTTGGTCGTGGACCACTCATCCTTTTGTCCGTCATAAAGCACCTTTCGAGCGCAAAACGCGCAGGACAGGAACGTGGAGCCAGAAGTCGTGCTGCCCAATACCGGGCATCACAGTATCATGTCCAGCCGCGACATCCGAACACCCTCAATTGTCCCCCTGCATCTCGGACAACACAGCCCTTGCAAGGTCGCGCGTTACCTCTCGAGATGTACTCCAGACACGCGTGTCGATCTCTTGCACAAGTTGCAGGGCAAACTTCATGGACCGTTCCATATGTCGTGCCAAGTGCCGGACGGCCGCCGGCGTGGCCGGTATTTGCCGATCCGCAAACAGCTTGACGAGCACGGCTGTCAAAAGTTCGTCATCCGGTGGCTCGATCGCAACCACAGGCAAAGAGCGTGCACGTGACCGAAGATCGGGTAGCGCAATCTTCCACGCACCTGGTGCATTGCGCGCGGTCAGCAAGACGCTGAACTTCTGCTCACGTGCGAGATTCAGGAGATGAAAAAGCGCACGCTCATCAAACTCGCCTGCATCCACATCCTCAACAGCAATACCGCTGGAGGTCGCCAGCGCATCCGCACTTGCACTGGAAAGATCACTGGCCGACACCATCGCCGCACCCGACTGCAGCCGCCACACGTGCGCAAGATGCGTCTTGCCAGCGCCTTCCGATCCCGTAAGGACCAGTCCATACCCGGGCCAGTCTGGCCAGCGCGTCACCATCTCATCTGCCGCAGTGTTGCTGCTGCTGACAATAAAATCCTCAGCTTCGAGTGCCGGGCGATGCGGTAAATCGAGCAACAGTTGCTGTTCATTGACCATTACGTTTGCGAGCCACTCGACGCGTGCGGAGACGTTTGCACACCATCACCACTCGAATTTTCCGCACGATAAAGCGTGCTCTGGCGATACTCTTTAATCGCAAATCGCGCCAACACACCAATCACGGCTGCTACAGGAACGGCAATCAGTATGCCGACAATACCAAAAAGATAGCTGAAGGCGAACAAGGAGAAGATAATCCACACCGGATGCAGGCGAATGCGATCGCCGACAATTTTCGGTTGCAGGATATTGCCCTCGATCGCCTGCCCCGCAAAGAAGATCGCAATCACGATCATGATCGGCACCCAGTTTGGCCAGAACTGCGACAAGGCCACGCCAACCGAGAGGATCAACCCGACGATCGACCCGATGAAGGGTACAAAATTCAACAATCCTGCAAGCAACCCGATCAGCAAACCGTACTGTAGACCCAGAATGCTGAGCGCAATCGCATACATGAGCCCGAGGATCAATGCGACGGCCCCTTGTCCGCGCATGAAACCGGAAATCACCTGGTTCATCTCGGTCGCGAGGCGGCGGATCGTTGGAACATTGTCGCGCGGCAACCAACTATCGATGCGTGCGATCATCTGATCCCAGTCCAGCAAGAGATAAAAAGCCACGACAGGCGTAATCAGGATGAGAGACAGGAAATTGACCACGGCAAGGCTACCGCTCCAAACCGATTTGAGAACACCGCTGGCGTAACCGGTCCAATCCTTCGACCAACCAGATATACTACGCTGCAACTCCGCCTGAAATGCCGGAAACCTGTCTCCAAGCCAACTGCGTGCAAGATCTTCGAGCGCAATACGCAAGGACTGCAGTTGTCCGGGAAATCCTTCAATCAACTGGCGCAACTCGTTGGCGATGAGCGGCACCATGAACAAGATCAGGAACAGCAGGATAAACACCAGAGATATCATGATGATCGTCGTGGCAATGACGCGGGAAAATCCCGCACGGCAAATCCGGTCTGCCAAAGGATCAAGGAAATAGGCGACGATGAGCCCGACCACGAACGGCAGAAGGATATCGCTAAACAGCCAGATAAAAGCGAGGCACAAGCCAAAAAGTGCCAGCCAGGCCATCGCCTTGCGTTCATAACTCATCAGCGATCCCCATTCCGTCCGTCACGCTTCGCGTCCGAAAGACCTGACGCACAAGCCTGTCGTCATGCAACTTACGCCGAACTTCCATTGCCCGTCATGTGGCTTACCCACGTTCTCAGGTACACCACTCCGGATGCAAGCGTTGTCACACCAGTGCACCAGCCAAGAACCACTCGCAAGTCTGCCAGTCCTAGTCGAAACCCGGCATCCGCCAGAACCACGGACACAAGTATAATCTGCAACGCGGTATTGAGTTTGGAAATCGCAATTGGCTGAATCTCGACTGGATTGTCCAGCATCCACGCCAGCAGGATAGCAGAGACCATGATGATGTCGCGAAACACAACACAAAGAACCAGCCACGACGGAAGCTGTCCCAGGATACCAAGCGCCACGAATATGCTGATGAGCAACAACTTGTCAGCCATCGGATCGAGATAGCGACCAAGCTCGGTTTCCCATCCAAACCGCTTCGCGAGATAACCGTCAACGGCATCCGAAATGCCTGCAATGACGAAGATCCAGAATGCCGTCTGGGGCTTGTCGTTGATAATCAACCAGATGGCGACAGGAACCAGGGCAATGCGAAAAAGCGTTACGGCATTTGGAATATTCACGCGCAACCCCGATTCACGCCATAAAAATCAATCTGGGCCACACTCTTTGACGGGAAATGTGCGCCACGTCGAGAGAATTGAAGGTGCACGCAACGGTGCTGTGTCAGTTTTGCGACAGCACCCAACTGCCGTTGCTCTGCGAGAATAGGAAGCCCTCTGACGCGATGCGTCGGCGCAAGTTCGTCAAACCACCCGGGTATCGCAAGGCAACCTCCGCTCCGCGCGCAGAGACGGTCCCCGTATTGAAACCATCGACCCCCGGTAAATTTGCCAGACGTTCACGAATTTGCTGCCAATGTCCCAGTCCATTGAAACGCACAAAGAAGTGCACGTCCTGAACCGGTCCTGAAGTCGTAAGTCCAGCGCTCGTCGCGCGGGGTGCCGCCGCCTTCCAGCGCCCTTCGATCACACCCAGACCAATGATCGTTGCCAGTTCTGAGGAATAAAGCAGGTCCTGGTCCTCGATCGGATAGGTCCGTTTCAGATGGAACGGGCCGACGGCATCCTGCCCCGCCATGGTAACAATAATTTTCTGTCCCGTCGCATCCGGGATGGCCTGGGCAACAAGCACACGCTCTGCACCGTATTCCTGTTGAAAAATCCGCAGAACCGACATGTCACCATCCATCAGGCGGCTTCGCACATCGTCGCGGATTTCAAGCTTGTATTGAGCCAATTTCAAAGGTGTCAGTGTATTGTTGAGATCTTGGTCAGCCCACGCCTTTCGCCAGGCCCGTTGCCCCGTCGCAGTTGCAAGATAACGCGGTGCAGCGGTATTCGCGTTCCGGTACACCGGAACCAGAAGCACCTCAGGCGCTTGACGATCAAGAAATGGCAACCGGGCTTTCTGCAGATAACGCCGCACCAATCGCGGACTGTAGCGAAAATCGATTTCCGCCAGATATTCCGTCGACGAATTCTGCTCGCTGCGGATGTTCAGACCAGCAATCATCCCCTGAATTTCGGAAGGCTTCGGTTTGGGCAAATAGCGATAAGACGTCACCGGAACCAGACGTTTCAACAGCGAGCGAAACGCACCAATGTGTCCATCCGCCATGGCTTCGGCCTTGGCCTGCACCGCATTGTCCGCAACCGCCTCGATCGGATATCTGCCGACGGTATAAACATCACTGGCCGCATGCGCTCTGTCCGCCACCACCATCATGCCGACGACTATGCCAATCCAAATGCCGAGACAATATCGCAATCTCATACCTAGCCCCACATTCCGGTTCGCTTGCGGTTCACGTTCACCCTGTTCAAGCGCAACTTGCACGATTCGGCCAAAAGCGCCGCTTGAGACTCACTAACAGATTTATCGGCCAAATTGAGGGTGCCATATTGGCGTTGAAAGGCAGCCCTTGAAGCTGGCACGCGACCGCGCGCTGCTGTAGAGCGGGAAACAATTGTTCGGACGCCGCGCAAGGCGCTCACCATCACCCTGCGATCAGGAGCATGACGTGATCAAGAACGGCCTGACATATGCCGATGCCGGAGTAGACATCGATGCTGGCAACGCACTGGTGGATGCCATCAAACCACTCGCCCGCGCAACCATGCGCCCCGGTGCTGACGCAGCCCTTGGCGGCTTCGGCGGACTGTTCGACCTGAAAGCCGCTGGCTTCGTCGACCCGATCCTGGTTGCTGCAAACGATGGCGTCGGCACGAAATTGAAAATCGCGATCGATACGGATCAGCACGCCACGATCGGGATTGATCTCGTCGCCATGTGCGTGAACGATTTGATCGTGCAGGGCGCAGAACCATTGTTCTTCCTCGACTATTTTGCCTGCGGTGCATTGAACAACGACGTCGCAACCGCAGTTGTCGCAGGTATATCGCAGGGGTGTCTCCAGTCAGGCTCCGCTCTGATCGGTGGCGAGACGGCAGAGATGCCAGGCATGTACGCAGCCGGGGACTATGATCTCGCGGGCTTCTCGGTCGGCGCTGCGGAACGCGGAACGCTGCTGCCACGTGCTGACATATCGGATGGCGACACTCTGATCGGAATCGCATCTTCAGGCCCGCACTCGAATGGTTACTCGCTCATCCGCCGTATCGTCGAGGTGAGCGGGATCGCGTGGGACGCACCGGCGCCGTTCAACACGAACCAAACGCTGGCCGAAGCTCTGCTGGAGCCAACGCGCATCTACGTCAAATCGCTGTTGGCAGCGATCCGTGAAACGGGTGCAATCAAGGCCATGGCTCACATCACGGGCGGCGGGTTACTGGAAAACATACCGCGCGTCCTGCCCGACGGACTGGCGGCCCGGATCGATGCTACATCATGGCACGCCCCAGCCGTATTTGGATGGCTCGCGTCACAGGGCGGTGTCGAAGCAACAGAAATGCTCCGCACCTTCAACTGCGGAATCGGCATGGTTGTCGTTATCGAACCGGACAAGGTTGAAGCCGTTATTGAAATTCTGAGCCGGGAGGGCGAAACCGCAATGGTCATCGGGCACCTCGCACCACGAGACGGCGAAGGTGTGATCATGGATGGCACGCTGGAGTTCGCCGCATGAGCTCACGCAAGCGGGTCGGCGTACTCATTTCCGGACGCGGCTCAAACATGGCGAGCCTCGTCAAGGCCGCGCGAGCACCGGATTACCCGGCCGAAATTGCACTCGTCCTATCGAACCGACCGGACGCGCCCGGACTCAAATTCGCCGCAGACGCCAACATCGCGACGGCAACTGTTGACCATAAAGCCTTCCCGGACCGGGCCTCTTTCGAGTTGGCCCTGCATGACAAGCTGGTCGAGTCACACATCGACATTGTCTGCAACGCCGGTTTCATGCGCGTTCTGACCAGCACTTTCGTGGACCGCTGGCACGACCGGCACCTCAATATTCACCCGTCGCTATTACCTGCCTACAAAGGTCTCAACACGCATGAGCGCGCCCTTGCGGACGGATGCCGCATCTCTGGCTGCACCGTGCATATCGTCCGAGCTGCTCTCGATGATGGCCCTATCATTGCCCAGGCCGCAGTTCCGGTGATTTTCGGGGACACACCGGACAGCCTCGCTGCACGCGTTCTGGAGGCAGAACACAAACTCTATCCCCACGCCCTGGGCCTTCTGGCGGCAGGAAACATTCAAATCGAAGGCGAAACCGTCATTGATACGGATCAAGGCGAACCCTCACAGACGTTGTATTCACCCCCAATCGTCTGAACTTTACGATTGCGGCACGCATTTCGCAGAGACCTGCAAATTAACCCTGCCCTCGCCCGTATGGACACAATTCCCGCACGGGTGGTAGTTAGAGCCCTGATCCGACTGAGAGTTTCAGGCCTGCCTGAAGGATGGACATCCACATGAGTGCACACAGCAACGTTGCAGACGCAGCGGCCACACCCGCGCATGCCCAGGGGCTTGGCGAGTCAGACAGCGTCTGGTTTACCCTCCTTCCACTCCTGAAGGACCCGGACAACCCGATGCAGACGATTGTCCGGATGTGCGAAAAGTACGGCGGCGCGATCCCGATCAAGCTCAAGGATCGCAAGATCATTTTCCTCTCGAAGCCGGATCACTTCAAGAAAGTGATGGTCACGGACGCCGACAACTACATCAAATATTTCGACGGCCTGCGCCCGATCTTCGGCAAATCGATGATCACGATCGATGGAGCCCTCTGGCAGAAAATCCGCACGCCGCAACAAGCCGCGTTTCACCCGAAAAAATTCGAGGAATATCTCCCGTTCCTACTCGACGCCATCCGTTCCAAAGTGGATCGCTGGGAAAAACATGCCGAAAGCGGCAAGAGCGTCGAGATGGTCGAGGAAACCTGGACACTGGCCGCCGACATGATCTGCCGTGCGCTGTTCGACCGGGAGATGCCGTTCAACCCGCATTTCGTATTCGGGTGCGTCAAAACCTACACCGACGTGCAGAACCACAAGGCCATTCGCGACAAAAGCCAACACCAGGAAGATTTCTCCACCGCCGACACCAGTGCCGCCGACGCCATGAAAACCTGGGGATCGACCCCGGACAAGGTGATGGGCGCAAGCCATGTCGACGATCGCCAGTCGACACTCCTGCAGATGATGCTGGATGCGGAAGCCGATCCGGACTTCCCGGAGTTTGATCACCAGCAGGTCGTCGACGAGATGAAGCAATATCTCTGGGCCGGCACAGAAACCACAGCGCTCACATTAGCGTGGTGCCTCTACCTCCTGTCGCAACACCCGGACGTGAAGGAAAAGGTCCGCGCCGAAGCCCGCGCACTTTGTGGGGAGGACGGCGAACCCGACTGGGAAGCCGCGCAAAACCTGACCTATACAAAAATGGTCATCCAGGAGACCATGCGGATGTACCCACCGATCTGGACCTTTATTCGCGAAGCTGCGGTGGAGGACGAGATCGATGGCGTCAAGATTGCCCCCGGCGACACCATCGCCATGTGCTCCTACGCCGTGCACCACAACCCGGAATACTGGAACGATCCTTACGAGTTCCGTCCCGAGCGCTTCTCAAAGGAACGCATGAAGGCTCGCGCAAAGTATTCCTACCTCCCGTTCGCAGCTGGCAAACGCTCCTGTATCGGCGGCGCGCTCTCACAACTCGAGAACGCACTGGCTCTCGCGATGCTGCTGCGCAAGTTCGAACCCGAATATGTCGGCCCCGTCCCCGCCCAGATCTTCCCGACCGTGACGCTCACACCAAAAGAAGGTCTGCACTTCAAGATCCGGAAGCTGTAGTTCTGCAGCGCTTGCAAAATGGTCGGGCTCACATGCAAAGCAGACACGCTATTCTGAAGAGATAGATTTCAGACTGCACCCGGTGCGGACATGTGCGGCTGCAACAACGTTGATCAAAACAGTTTCCGCTTGGGATAGATTGAGATATCGCCGAGCGAGATCTTCGCCTGAGCTGAATTCCGGTTAGCTCACAGGTTGGTCGATCTATGGCGACAGCGAACGGTTCAATATCGTAGATATTGTCTTCCTCCTGCCACCATGGCAGTTCCCATTTTCAACGCTGCGTGTTTGGCCTGACGAGTAAAGAACTGATATGGCCATCATCTGAATATGTCGCCTACAGCGAGAGAATAAGGGAGGATAGCACTATGATGGACAAGAAGGCATTTGTGGTCGGAACGTTCGACACCAAGAGCGAAGAACTTGGACTGATGAAGTCTATGATCGAGATTGCCGGGGTTCCCGTCGTGACAATCGATCTCTCGACAGCGTCCGGATACGCTTCCAGCGCGGATGTGACACCGAATGAAGTCGCTCAACATCACCCCGAGGGACCGGATGCCGTATTCACCGGCGACCGGGGAACGGCTGTAGGTGGCATGGCCACGGCGTTGGAAAATTTTGTCGGCACACGCACCGATATTGGCGGAATCATTGCCGCTGGCGGTACCGGTGGCACGGCACTCGCAACTCCTGCCATGCGGGCGCTTCCGGTTGGTGTTCCAAAGGTCATGTTGTCGACTGTTGCTTCGGGTAACGTGCGTCCATACGTAGGCCCGTCGGACATCTGCATGATGTATTCCGTAACCGATGTGCAGGGGATCAACCGGATCTCGCACAAGGTCATGGTGAATGCTGCGCATGCTCTCGCCGGAATGCTGGCGAACGACACTCCTGAAATTGTGGCGTCGAAGCCGGCGATCGGATTGACCATGTTCGGCGTCACAACACCCTGCGTACAGGCCGTTTCAAAAGCTCTTGAGCCTGATTATGACTGTCTTGTTTTCCACGCCACCGGTGTTGGAGGACAATCGATGGAAAAGCTGGTTGATTCAAATCTTCTCGAAGTGGTGCTGGACATAACGACCACAGAAGTTGCCGATCATTTGATGGGCGGTGTATTCAGCGCCGGCGAGGGGCGGATGGATGCGATCATTCGCTCGGGCGTACCTTACGTCGGATCGTGCGGGGCGTTGGATATGGTGAACTTCGGGGCCCAGGACACAGTGCCCAAGAAATACGAGGGCCGAAAATTTCACGTTCACAATCCACAGGTGACGTTGATGCGAACAACGCCTGAAGAAAACGCGGAAATGGGACGATGGATTGCCGCGAAGCTCAATCAGATGAACGGTCCGGTGCGCTTTCTTCTCCCTGCAAAAGGTGTATCGGTGATCGACGTGCCCGATATGCCTTTCCATGATCCGGTCGCAGACGCTGCACTGTTCGGCGCACTGGAAGCAAACGTAACGCAAACGCCATCACGCAAGTTGCTTCGTGTTGATGCAGCGATCAACGACGATGCGTTTGTCGAGGCACTTCTCGCCGCGTTCAGGGACATTGCAGGTTAACGAGACGAAAGAAGAGAGATAGAAAAACATGACCATCGCCAAAGACGAAATACTCGCACGCCTGCGTGCACAGATTGCACGTAACGAACCCATTGTTGGTGGAGGCGCCGGCACCGGTCTATCGGCCAAGTGCGAAGAGGCCGGCGGAATAGATCTTATCGTCATCTACAATTCAGGACGCTACCGTATGGCGGGGCGTGGATCGCTTGCAGGACTGATGGCCTATGGCAACGCGAACGAAATTGTCGTCGAAATGGCAAGTGAAGTACTACCGGTTGTCACCAACACGCCCGTACTCGCAGGCGTGAATGGTACAGATCCATTCTGTAATTTCGATTGGTTTCTGGATCACCTGAAAGACATTGGGTTTTCCGGAGTGCAAAACTTCCCGACCGTCGGTCTGATCGATGGAAACTTTCGAAAGAACCTTGAAGAAACGGGCATGAGCTACAGTCAGGAAGTGGATATGATCCGCCTGGCCAGCCAAAAGGGTCATTTTACGACGCCGTATGTCTTTAGCGAAGAAGACGCGATTGCCATGACCGAAGCGGGTGCTGATGTGGTCGTGTGTCACCTCGGCCTGACGACTGGCGGTAATATCGGTGCGGAAACCGCAAGAACTCTGGACGATTGCGTAGGCTACATCAACGATTGGTCAGCAGCAGCCAAGAGTGTGCGAGACGATGTTATTGTCCTTTGTCACGGTGGTCCAATCTCAATGCCGGAAGACGCGAAATACGTTCTTGAGCGTTGCAAGGGGTGTCACGGCTTCTACGGCGCATCCTCCATGGAACGTTTGCCAACTGAAAAGGCGCTCATTGCCCAAACGAAAGCCTTCAAGGATATTCGTCGATAACAGACACTGAACCATCGACATGATGACTTCTGAGAAAGACGTCGCATTTCGGGCGCGGGCGATAGGCGGGATGGTTCAGCAAACGTTATGGGGATTTGACGGATCGGTCAGACGTGTCCAGTTGTTGTGTCTGGCCTGCCATCATACCGGATGACGCGGATAAAGATTTGCGCACCGGGTTGATCGACATGGTTCGCCCTGCGAACACAGAAGAGTTCATCCATATCCGCAAGGTGTCTGTTAAAACCGGGGACCAGTTTAGGGAACCCGCCCTACAACTTAATCTATACTGCCAAAACTGGGAGCCATACATGACCAACTCCTTCATCAAGACCGACAAGGCCCCACCGCCGTTTTCTGCCTACAGTCAGGCTGTACAGACACCGCCCGGCGCGCGCATCGTGCATGTCTCGGGGCAGGTCGGCGTCACACCCTCGGGCACATTGCCCGGCGACGCCGAACAGCAGCATCAACTGGCGTGGAAAAACGTGTTCGCCATCCTCGATGCGGCCAACATGGACAAGAATGATATTGTCGACGTCCGTGCCTTCATCAAGGATCACGACCAGGTGCCGATTTACCGCGAAGTCCGCGACCGCATGCTGGAAGGTGCGATCCCTGCGTCAACGCTGGTGGTTGCAGGACTTGCCAACCCCGACTGGCTCGTCGAAATTGCCGTCACCGCAGCGAAGGTCGATTTTTAACATCCGCGAACCAGAGGCCAGCAACGAAAGCGCTCTACTCTGTCTTCTGGAGCGTGTCCCAAAACACTTGCGCCGGCGTCACGCAAAGCGATGTGGGAGGCAAGCGCACACGTGTCCGGCGCATGGAAAAATGTCAGCATGGGTCACCAACCTGAATTCACACTCTTGCCTCATCGCACAAGGCGGGGCACTCACAACAGTCCTCTCCCATATCGTTGCATTCATGACCACCCAGACACTCTCCCGCTCACAAGCCCGCCGCATTGCACTCGCCGCGCAAGGTTTTGGGCAAAAGCGCAGCAATACACCGAGCAATTGGTCCGGTATGCGCCGCGTGATCGGCCAACTCGGCCTGCTTCAAATCGACAGCGTGAATGTCTGCGTGCGCTCGCACTACATGCCACTATTCTCACGCCTGGGTTCGTACAACATCGCGAAACTTGACGAGAAACTTCTCACACCGAAACCAAAGGACCGTGGTTATTTCGAATACTGGGGCCATGAAGCCTCATTCCTGCCGATCGATATGCAACCGTTGTTCCGCTGGCGCATGGCCGCTGCCGAGGAAGGACAAGGCATGTGGAAGGGCATCTCGGAGTTCGGGCAGAATAACCCGGACGTGCTGAACCGTGTCCGCAATACCATTCGTGATCGCGGCGCACTGGCGACACGCGAATTGAGTATTGAAGGAGAGAAATCGGGCGGACTTTGGGAATGGAAAGGTTCCAAGATTGCACTGGAATATCTGTTCTGGACCGGACAACTGACAGCGACAGGACGACGAGGCTTCGAACGGATCTACGACATTCCAGAGCGCGTCATCCCGTCCGATATACTGAACAGCAAAACACCGCCCATCGAAGACGCGCAACGAGAACTGACGGCAATTGCTGCAAAGGCCTTGGGCGTTGCAACCGCTTCGGATCTACGCGACTACTTTCGCCTGCCAGCAAAAGGGTTCGATGAACACGTCGCCGCACTTTGCGAGTGCGGAAACCTTGAACCCGTCACAGTCAAGGGATGGAAACAGCAAGCCTATCTGGCACGCGATGCCAAGCTCCCCCGATGGGTCAGGGGAGCGGCACTTCTCACACCGTTCGACCCCATTGTCTGGCACCGCCCCCGCGCGGAACGTCTGTTCGATTTCGACTACAAGATTGAAATCTACACGCCCGCCGAAAAACGAAAATTCGGCTACTACTGTTTGCCGTTCTTGCTGGACGGAGCACTGGTCGCTCGTATCGACCTGAAGGGCGACCGCCAAACGTCCACACTCCTCGTGCAATCTGCCCACGCTGAAACAAATTGTTGCACGAGCGACGTCGCGGACGCCTTGCGCCATGAACTCCGACGCCTCGCCGACTGGCTGGGACTGGAAGCCATATCGGTCAAACCGAAGGGCGACCTCGCATTACGGCTTCCAAAACTGTTCTGACGCAGCACAACACGGCATCACACAACCTGGCCCGCAGCCCATCCACTCGCCCAGGCCCACTGGAAGTTGTAGCCGCCGAGCCAGCCCGTCACATCAACGGCTTCACCAATCACATAGAGTCGCGGAACCGATTTCGCCTCCAGCGTGCGTGACGAAAGATCTGCCGTACTGACGCCGCCAACCGTCACTTCCGCCTTTGCAAACCCTTCCGTACCATTAGGGTGGAACTGCCAGTCGGCGAGGGAGTGTGCCGCCGCCAGAATACCTTTGTCCGGTACATTGGCCAGTTCACGGTTCAGTGGAATACGGTCGGATAATCTCTCGACCAAAGCATCCGCCAGACGATCAGGCAGAACTTCACCCAGGATCGTACGAACCGCAACCCGAGGGCGGTTGGCCTTCGCCGACATCAGCCATCCCGCGTCATGGTCCGGGAGAAAATTGATCCCGACAGGTTCGCGATGTCTCCAGTACGATGAGATTTGCAGGATCGCCGGTCCCGATAATCCTTTGTGCGTGAAGAGCGCAGCTTCCCGGAACCGCGTTTTTCCGGCCCGCGCAATCACAGGTGCCGCCACACCAGAAAGAGAACGAAACAACGCCTCATCTGCACCAAGCGTCAGAGGCACGAGCGCCGGTCGGGGCTCCACCACCGCCAATCCGAATTGGCGAGCAAGATCGTATGCGAAACCTGTTGCCCCCATCTTCGGGATCGACGGTCCACCGGTTGCAATCACCAATGAGGGCGCGCGAACACTACGATCTGCAAACGTGACGCAATAGGTCCTATCCGCATGCGAGATATCCCTGATCGGCGCACCCAACGCGATATCCACCGAACCCCGCTTGCACTCATCAAGAAGCATGGCAACGATCTGTTTCGCAGACCTGTCACAGAACAATTGCCCAAGCGTTTTTTCGTGCCAGGCAATCTTGTATCGATCGACAAGGTCTATGAAATCTGACGGCTGATAGCGACCGAGTGCAGATTTGGCGAAGTGCGGGTTGGCGGACAGGAAGTTCTCAGGCCCGGCACCAACATTGGTAAAGTTGCAGCGCCCACCACCCGAAATAAGTATTTTCTTGCCCGGTTGATCGGCATGATCAATCACAAGAACGCGTTGCCCACGTTGCCCGGCAACGCCAGCGCACATCAGCCCGGCACCGCCAGCGCCAAGCACGATCACATCAAACGAAGCTGGAGAGGTCAATCGATCAGGCCCGCGTGACAGTCACACAGCCTGCCTCCGGATCGACAACCACATGATCGCCGGTCTGGATCAGTGTTGTCACGTCCCCGTCCTCGAAACGGTCGCACATGGTCATGGTGGCAAGCGCAGCACCTTGCGCAAGGATCGTGTTCGCGCGGTTGAACAAGATCGCCTTTGGCGCCAACGCACGCGATGTCATCTCGTGCAGCATCCATGCGGAAGCCACGCCGCCCTTCGATGTGTTCAGCACCAGAATCTTGTCTACGTAAGACTGCCCGACAAGTTTGTGCTGTGGTCGGGAGAAAATTCCCTTGATCCGGTCAAGATCATAACGTGCCGAAAAATCATCCGACGCCACCAGCGCCTCTCCCTCAACACGCGTGCCAATACCCTTGTGGCATTTCAATTCAAGTTTCATACGATCTTCCCCGCAACCGCAGATGCCACACAGTCTTCCATACTGGCGAGCGCAGGTTCGTAGCCGTATCCCGCAATAATGTTCACGATCTTTGCCGAATTGCTCAGCAACCGTTTCCAGCCATTCGCCTCACCAATTTCACGCGCGTACTGCTGGTAAAAGCACGTCCCACGCAGCACCTGCGCACCAGACGCTTCGATGCGGCTCGTCAAACGCATGCGATCGGCGTCGGCCGCAACCTGCGGCGATGTACAGACAATGAGCGACGTGTCCGCATGGATCGTCTGCCCGTCCACCAGGTCGGCTACCTGCTGCATCTCAACCAGCGAGAGCTGCGGAGCTGCAAAAACAACCACATCCACCTTATCGCCCTTGCCGCCAAAATCGCTGCGGAAGGCATCCATATCCGACGCAACGACATCTTCTGCCGCGGGAGCTGCGCCGACACACACATCCGTCAGAGTGGGCGCTTCGGGCGTCACTCCGACAATATGAAACAGGGGTATCGAGCCATAACTCGCCATCGCAGCGCCAAAATGCTTGAGCTCATCCGAAGTGGGCGTGCCACTAATGCCCTCTATCACCGGCACCTCCCAATAGGAATTGCAGGCCCGCCCGATAATCGCGCCGAGAATACCCCAATCTGTCAAACCATTTGGCTGTACGCGAACGACAAACCGGCGGGTGGATTTGCGGTGCTTGTCCAGATGGAGGCCATAGCGTGGTGTACGGCCCGTCAACCCGGCCGCAAGCGCCGACGGCCCACCCTCAAAATTCGATCGCGCTCCAAGCACGCTATTGCAATAGATCACAACCCCGGTGTCGCCATAGGCAACGTGTTCCCCCTGAACCGGCGGCATGATCGTCTGATAGTTGATGCACGTATCCGTCATCAGGATGCCAAGTGCTTCGCACGCCGCGATTGTGCGACGTTCGAGATCGGCCATCTCTTCCGTCTGCCCAAGGGGACGGTAATGCGAAAGGTCAACACCACGCGGATCGGTAATCATTGGAATACGTACGCGCCGGTACACTGCCTCATGTGCGGCAAGCCCCTCCAGGAATACAACACCAGCCTCCCCAAGAGACTCCGGATCCGCCATCATGTGCGATTGTGCAACAGACACAAAATCTTCCGCGTCAAACATCCCGCCAACCTGCAGCATGTGCTCCATGGCCCAACGCCGCGGCGCACCCAGTTCGCCAGAAAGCATGGCTTTGTCTTCCACCGAAAGCTTCACTCAGCTATTCTCCGTTCCATGTGATGGCCTCGGCTCGCTGGCCTTGCCCTCTGCCACGCGACGCTTCGTGCCATCAACCTGATACTGCGTCATGTCATCTGTGAGTTCGCCTGCGAGTGCCGATAGACGCAATCCTGTGGTTTCAGGAACAAGGCGGTCCAATTCTGCCAACCCCTGAAAGCGTGACCACGCCGCATATTTCTTTCGCATCTGGTGTGGTTGATACATGCTCATATCGTCCGGCGTCACGTCATATTCGAACGTCAGTGCGCCGTCGCGCGCCGCTGCCTCTATCAATTCCTGTCCACGAACCGTGCGCGCCACCAACGCATTTGTGCCAAGATCGGTTTCGCTTTCAATCCGGTTTGGCGAGCCGCCGATCCAGGTATCCGATGCTGCGATGTCAGCCGCTTCACCAATCCCGTCCGGACAAATCTTGCACCGCCATGGAAGCGTCCACATGCTGGCATCTTCCCCCCAAAGATCAAGATAATGCATCTCTGTCACGTCATCGCCGTGTTCAATGCGTGTTGGTCCGGGGCACCCGCGCCCGCGATACCGAAATGACGTAATCGAATCGGCTGCGATGTGACTGCGGTCAAGAAATCCACTCATACCGTCACCCGGCATGAACCCGCCACAAACAGGCGTGAGCCAATAGGCCACCAGCTCATTCACGCGCACATCGTGCCGGGAAAAATTGCGCAGTGCCGCAATATCGCACGGCTTACCGATGAACGCGAATGGTTCGGCGCGATCCAGCACATCATTGATGTCGATAAGAGGGGCTGTCGGCCCGTAGCGCGAACCGACACCCTCCAGAACTTCAGCTTCCGTGAAGCTCAAATGCCGCTCCCCGAACGTGGGTTCGGTCACCGACGCCTTGGCATGGAGAATAAAGGAAACACGACCACTGCGCAGAAGGTATTGCGCCAACGCCGTCAATACACCCCCTGTTGATCCTTCGTGGCGGATCTCCGGATCCCCAGCCCACGCGCGCACCATGCGGCGCCACGGTCCCCACACATTGTCGATCTTGGTATCGTCTTCAGTCGCGCATGCCGGCAAGCCCTCAACGCGGGTTCCCGGACACACATCGTAGATGCGATCGACCAACGCATCATCCAATGGACCAAAAGCAACCGGTCGCAGATCGCCAGCATCCGTTTTCGTCATGCGAATACGGTGCTCACCGGCTACCGCCTGACACAGCCCGCAGCCGATGCACAGACCTTCCTCAATGATACGGTAAAATCTATCTGTGCCGTCTTCAGCCATGCGCCGCCCCTGAACCCAACTGCTGCGATCAGCGCACGGTAGCGATCAGCAACAACTTTGTCAGCGCATCACGGTTCCCACGTAAGTAAGAGTCAGAAACATACCTGCAAAAACAACGATGGATTTGGGTGGAATGGGAACTGGTGCGGCCGAGAAAACGCGAACTTCCACGGGCCAAAGGCGCGTCCACACATTTGTGGAAGTTCTGGGCGACGCAAGCGTTCGTGTAACACGTGATTGATGTGGTGAAATTGGAATATTGGTGCGGCCGAGAAGACTCGAACTTCCACGGGCTCTCGCCCACAGCGACCTCAACGCTGCGCGTCTACCAGTTCCGCCACGGCCGCAAACCATGTCCCGGACCCGTCACTCAAGGGCGGCACCGGTGGTAGGCCTGAGCGTCTAACAACCCCGTATCGGTAAATCAAGCTCTGATTGGCCGTACGCTGCCAAGCCTCGCGCATCCCGCATCCTTTGTGCTAGTCCCTCGCGCATGACGACACCGCAAAACGCCTCCGATACCGTGGAATGGAAGATCAGCGATGCCCCCGTGGCTTACTCTGAGGCGCTTGCGTTCATGGAACAACGTGCAGCTGGCATCGCGAACGGCATAGCCTTAGAGTGCATCTGGTTGCTCGAGCATCCGCCGCTCTATACCGCAGGCACCAGTGCCAATCCGGCAGACCTCACCGACCCACACCGCTTCCCAGTCCACGAGACCGGCCGCGGCGGGCAATACACCTATCATGGACCCGGTCAGCGCGTGGCGTACGTCATGCTGGATCTGAACAAACGGGGCCGCGACGTTCGAAAGTTCGTAACGTTTCTCGAAGACTGGCTGATCACCACACTCGACCGGTTCAACGTGCGCGGTGAGCGGCGTGCAGATCGAGTCGGCGTCTGGGTGCAGCGGCCTGATCTCGGACGCGAAGATAAGATCGCCGCCATCGGCATTCGGTTGCGCCGCTGGGTCAGTTTCCACGGCATTAGCCTCAATGTGGAGCCTGACCTGGAGCATTTTTCCGGGATCGTGCCATGCGGCGTGCACGAACACGGCGTGACAAGCCTCGTGGACCTCGGGCTCCCTGTGACAATGGCGGATGTGGATATCGCCTTGCGCGCGTCGTTTGAGGCCCTGGACAGCACACCGTAGTGCCCCTCCCATCAATACCCCAACGCGCACCCGTCCTTGCGCGGATCCGACCCACCAGACAGCACACCGGTTTCCGGATGAATATGGATCGCCTGCCCCCCGCCCCAAGCCTCGGCACGGGGTCGAATGTCGTGTCCCATGGCTTGCATTTCGGAAACGACGTCTGCTGGCACGCCTGACTCGGCTTCCAGATGCCCCTCCTCGAAGAACACGCGTGGAAAATCGAGCGCTTCCTGCACGTCCATGCCGTAGTCGACGACATTGGTCAGGACGTACACCTGCCCCATCGGCTGGAACATGGCACCCATCACACCAAAGACCAACTCAGGTTTCTCTCCCCGGAACGCCATGGCTGGCACAAGCGTGTGCATCGGTCGCTTACCGGGCGCGATGCAGTTGCGATGCCCTTCCTCAAGAACAAAACCCTGCCCGCGGTTGTGCAACGTAACCCCCGATTTTTCCGCCACGATCCCGCTACCAAACGCCGAGTACACCGAGTTGATAAACGATACCGCCATACCGTCCTTGTCGACCACGCAAAGATAAACAGTATCCGAACCTTCCGGTTCTGGAATAGGTCCGAGATCATCCACACGCCGTTCCGGATCAATCCGTCCCGCCAGATTATCCGCAAACGCATCAGAGAGAATATAGTCCACCGGAACATCGGCCATATCCGGGTCGGCTATAAACTGATCCCGCATGGCATAGGCAAGCCGCGCAGCTTCAAGTGCCAGGTGGTACCGCTGCGCGCTGACGGCAGGTGCAGACGCATGCCCGACGCGCTCCAAAATCTTGAGGATCAGGTTCGCAACAATGCCGCTGTTGTTCGGTGGAAGCTGACACAGGCGCAGGTCCCCATAGGTGGAGGATATCGGTTCGACGTAGCTGGCTTTTTGATTGGCAAAATCGTCAAGTGTGTGAAGTCCACCCATTGCCTGCAGCGTGTCGACAATGTCCTGCGCGACGGCTCCGGTATAAAACCCGTCCCGACCATTGGCCGCAATCGCCTTGAGCGTTTCAGCCAGCGCCGGAAACCGCATGACACTGCCAATGGCAGGCGCGCGACCATTCACCAACAGGTGCTTGCGCGAACCGGCATGAACACTCAGTTTTTCAGTTTGCCCTGCCCAATCCGTCCCGACCCGCGCCGCGACCGGAAAACCCGTTTCCGCGAGTTGTATAGCCGGTTGAAGCAGGTCGCCCAATGGACGTGTGCCATAATCCGCAACCATCCGGTCCCAGGCGTCAATCGCTCCAGGTACCGTTACCGCGTGTGGACTACCCATTTCGAGCTCCGTCACACCTTCCGCCTTGAGCGTCGCAAGGTCAGCCCCGGCAGGCGCGCGCCCGGCACCGTTGATCGCAATCAAACCATCAGCACCGGGCTTGTGGATCAGCGCAAAGCAATCGCCTCCAATGCCCGTCATGGCCGGTTCCACAACCACCAAAACAGCCGAAGCTGCTATGGCAGCATCCACCGCATTTCCACCTGAGCGCAGAACTTCGAGCGCAACCCGGCTTGCCTGGGGATGTGACGTCGCACACATCGCCTCGGTACCGAGAACCGGAGACCGTCCGGGCAAAGCAAAATCACGCATCAAGAAATCTCCTTACAGGTGGCAGGCTCCGAGAGGAGCGGTGTCGTCAACGTCGGCGTCCCCGATAGCGTGTCCGCTTGTCACCAATCGCCAGGCGCGGCAACCAGGACTGCAATTCGCCCACATAATGATCAGGGAGCCCGTGCGCGATAGCACCGGGAATGACGGCTGTCAGCATGTAGTTGGCCCGCCCGGGTCCTGGATATGTGCGCGTGCCGATATACGTCACTACCCGCAAGAGGCTGCCATCCGCCGTCTCAACCATGACGTAGCGGCGAAAATATGCGCCAACACGAACACCTTCGAACCGATCGAGTGTCGCCAGGTGAACAGGCGCGCACTGCCACAGCACGCCATGCACAGCGTCACCGTCATTCCGGACAATGTTCGCACCACCGTGCGTTGCAACGCGAAACCTGTAACCTGCAAGCCGTGCTGGACCAACGGAGCGTGCCCCCGGACATCGCTCCGCCATTTGCAATGCAGACATATTCGAACCGTATGCGAAATAGAACGGCATTCCGGATCAGCCCTCAACACGTTTGTCGTCAGACAATCGTTGAAGAGGAAAAACCGGCACGTCAAGTCGGAGACGCCTATAGCGAGTCTGATTCAAATGGAAACATGACGCGATAGTCCAGGTCGTTCCACTGGCATCGCGGCGTCTCCATTTAAGCCGGACACACCCAAGGCATACCGACTAAGCAGGCAAGGCGTCGGATGTGTGGGACCGAACCGGCTCAGGTCGTTGGCACCGCGCAAAACCAGTTCCATTCGGGACAGGACCAAATCTATTCGCAACATCCTCGCCTTTGCGGAAGTGCAACCAGAGCGCACCAGCAATCACTGGAAGATAAGAGATGACGACAAAGACATAGAACAGCGGCGAGAAGAGGCGCACATGCTCCACGCCATAGTTCATGGCCACAGCGAGGGGAACAATACCACCCCACAAAGCAATCCATACAATAAGCCCGGTAATAGCAGCCAGAAGCCACCATCCGCTCTTCCCGATATCGTGAAGTCGCTGAACGGTTGCTGAAATGGCGACCCATACAAATGTCAACTTGATCACCAGTGCAACGGGTCCGTTCAAGGCAAGACCCAGACCGAACACCAAAGCACCAAATCCGGACTGCAGGAACAGGGTGACAAGCATGAGCACGAGCAGACCCTTGCGGTTGCATCGCCCGCGCGGATCGAAAACCAGTGTCAATGTTTGCAATACAGTCGTCATGACAGGCCCACCCTGAAGAAACCTGATCAGGATATGGCGTGTTGGTTGAAAACCGGTTTATCAGAACGGTAAAATTTTAATGACCGAAGTGTGCTGCCCCGACACAACACAGGCTTGAACGCCCGACTATTCAAACTCCATGATGACAGCATCAACGGCCAGGCTGTCACCGGCAGAGGCGCTAACCGCACCAATCGTCACATCACGTTCCGCACGAAGGATATTCTCCATTTTCATTGCTTCGACGACACAAAGCGCATCTCCTGTCTGCACGTGATCGCCAACCGACACATGGATTGCCTTCACCAGCCCCGGCATGGGGCACAACAGAACATTCGAGGTGTCCGGTGCAATCTTCTCCGGCATCAAGGCTGAAAGCTCTGCCTCACGTATAGTCAGAACCTGAGCCGTCGTGCTCACGCCCTGCGTGTCGAGCTGATAGCCGTTCAGGATCGTACGAACCTGAACCACCACGGTGCGCCCATCAATATCGCCGCGCCAAACCGGATCACCAGGCGCCCATTCCGACGCAACAGAAATACTGCGTTCAGCTTCGCCCTTCAGATGCACTATAAACATGCCATCCAGAACTGTTTCAACAGTCATGCTGCGATCCGCAATAGTGCCGCCAAAACGTACAACACGATCGATGGCAAAATTCACGTCATCCCCAGACATTTGGCCGGTGATCGTTCGTCTGCGCTGGTTGTGGCTTTGATCAAGTACCGCAGCAACAACCGCAATAACGTCAGCCTCTTCAGCATCAGGGAGACGCGGCGCGAAACCATCCGGATATTCTTCCGCGATGAAATTCGTTGTTATGTCGCCTGCAATCCAGCGCGGATGCCGCATCAGCGCGGAAAGAAACGGAATGTTGTGCTGAATGCCATCCACATAGAATCCATCCAGCGCATTCGACATGTGCCGGATGGCAGCATCACGATCCGGCCCGTGCGTGCAGAGCTTTGCGATCATCGGGTCGTAATACATCGAGATTTCACCGCCATCATAGACACCGGTATCATTGCGAACCGTAAGCCCGTCGGCTACGCCTTCAGCCGGTGGCTGATAGCGCGTCAACCGACCGATCGATGGGAGGAAATTGCGATACGGGTCTTCAGCATAAATCCGCGATTCCACCGCCCAGCCGTTCAGTTTCACACCTGACTGCTTGATCGCCAGTTTCTCGCCTGCTGCAACGCGGATCATCTGCTCGACAAGATCGATGCCGGTGATCAGTTCCGTCACCGGATGCTCCACCTGCAATCGCGTATTCATTTCAAGGAAATAAAAGTTCCGTTCCTTGTCGACGATGAACTCGACCGTGCCTGCGCTCTCGTAGTTTACGGCTTCAGCCAGCGCCACAGCTTGTGCACCCATCGATTTGCGTGTCTTGGGATCGAGAAACGGGCTCGGAGCTTCCTCGATCACCTTTTGGTTGCGGCGCTGAATGGAGCATTCACGTTCCGCCAGATGGATCACATTGCCGTGTTTGTCGGCGAGAACCTGAATCTCGATATGCCGAGGATCGACAATAAACTTCTCGATGAAAACACGATCGTCGCCAAAACTCGATTTCGCCTCGGAAACCGATGATGCAAACCCTTCCGCCACATCATCACGGCCATGCGCAATACGCATGCCCTTGCCGCCGCCGCCTGCAGAAGCCTTGATCATCACGGGATATCCGATCTGATCCGCGATTTTCACGGCCTCGTCCGCATCGGCAATCACGCCGAGGTGACCGGGTACGGTATTGACCTTTGCCGCGTCAGCGAATTTCTTTGACGCAATCTTGTCACCCATCACTTCGATCGCGTGAACGTTGGGGCCAATGAAGGCAATCCCGGCAGTTTCAAGCGCTTTCGCAAAACCGGCATTCTCGGAAAGAAAGCCGTACCCCGGATGGATCGCTTCGGCACCGGTGTCCTTTGCGGCGGTAATAATCTTGTCCGCGACAAGGTAGGACTCGGCGGCGGCAGGCGGCCCAATGTGCACCGCTTCATCCGCCATGCGAACGTGCAGGGCGTTGCGGTCTGCGTCAGAGTAGACGGCGACAGTGGCAATCCCCATCTGTCGGGCAGTTTTGATAACACGGCAGGCAATTTCGCCCCGGTTGGCGATCAAGATCTTTGAGAACATCAGATTAGGGTTTTCTTGTTATGAGATTCGATGCTTCTAAACTGGCAAACGCCGGGCGTAAACGGGGCCAAAAGGCTGATGATGAAAATTGCCTACGCTCATCGACTATGGTTGAGGATGAATTGAGTATGTCAGCGCCGTCATCCAAGCCCGCCCCGTCACGTGCAATGATCTCCGGGATTGCCGATTGGCTGATGCGCCAGGCACTTGAAGAAACCGATATAGAAACTGTCGTAGTCGGTTGCTGCGAACGTTTACGTGCCGCAGGTGTACCTATCGTACGCGGATACTTCGCGTTTACCATGTTGCATCCGCTCCATCGCGCCATAGGCATTACGTGGCAACGCGGGCAGGGAACCACGACCCAGGGATATCCGCATATTCCGGGCGGGATTTCCGAAACGTACGCCCGCAGCCCGCATTTTCATATGATGCAGCACGATCTTGATCATCTGCGTGCACCGTTGCATCCACAAGTTGGAACGCTTCAGTTCCCGATTCTTGACGATCTTCGTGCCGAAGGCTGCACTGACTACTTTGCATTTGTCGTCGGATTTGGCGGTGGAGAGCGTGCTGATCGTCCCGAAGGGTTCGGCATGATCGGGTCCTGGGCCACAGAAGAGACCAGCGGCTTCACCGACGAGGAAATCGACGCCCTGCTCCGTATTGAAGAGCGCCTTGCGGTCGCCTGTAAACTCGCTGTCAAACGGCGCCTCATGCGCAACGTCACGGAAACGTACCTCGGCACAGGAGCAACGACGCACGTGCTTGACGGTCAGATTCAACGTGGCGACGGTCAGTCGATCGAAGCAGCCATCTGGTATTCGGACATGCGTGATTCCAGCGTACTGGCCGATCGGGTGCCACGACAAACCTACATCGACACACTAAATGCCTACTTCGACGTGACGGGCGGAGCGGTCCACGATGCAGGGGGCGAAATACTGAGCTTCATCGGCGATGCTCTGCTCGCAATTTTTCCAACGGATGGCACAAAGCGCGGCGCGGCCCAGGCGACAAAACGCGCTTATGCTGCGGCACTGGATGCCCGTTCGCGTTTGCGCACATTAAACGCCGGACGCACGTCTCGAAAACAGGATATCATCGCATACGGCACGGCCTTGCATCTCGGCGAAGTCATGTACGGAAACGTTGGCATCCCGGAGCGGTTGACCTTTTCCGTCTTTGGCTCCGCAATCAACGAAGTGGCCCGGCTTGAAGGCCTGACCAAAAAACTCAAGTCGCCGGTCCTGATAAGCCAGGCCTTCAATACAGTTTGCCGCCACAAGAACCGCGAACTGGGGTGCCATCGTTTGCCCGGCATAGGCCGTGACATGTGTGTTTTTGCGCCAAATGATACTGTCTGAAGGAACGTCCGCATATGGTAAACAGACTGCTCTGGATCGGAATGCTTGGCGCAGTGGTCGCACTTTTCATCGCGTTCGAAGACACCTTGCTGCAACGCGCCGGAACCCTGAAAGTCACCACGGAAGGTGTACCGGCTGACGCAGTTCTTTTCGAGTGGCGCGGGGAAGTCGCGCCTCCAATGCGAAACGTGATCCGTAAAGCCTTCAATGAGTGGGGGCCGAAAAGATCGCGAATTATTCTCTCACTCCATTCACCAGGTGGATTGCTCGGAGAAGGCGATCGCGTTGTCCGTTTGTTGAGACAAATCGCCAAGACGCATCAACTGGATACCGTCGTTGAAAACCGCCGCACTTGCGCGTCCATGTGCGTGCCGATCTATCTTCAGGGCGAAAACCGCATGGCAGCCGGATCAAGTCGCTGGCTGTTCCACGAACCCCGTGCATTTGATTTCGTGACCGACGAAGTCATCCCGTCGAGCCGCGGTGAAACCGAGGCCATGACGCAACGCTTCCTGCAACGCTATTTCCCGGGTGCAGGCGTGCCTGAACCGTGGCTTGCGATGACGCGTGAAAAAATGCGTGGTCGCGATTACTGGCGCTCAGGCGATCAGCTGATCAGCGAGAACGCCAACATCATCCAACGTCGACTATAGGCTGTCACCGTTCTGTGATGACAGCTACCCGAAGGCACAGGGCTGGATTTGCAACCGGTTCCCGCCCAGACCTTCAAAAGCTCGCATCCGACACGTGAGAATGAGCACCTGATGCTCGTTGGCCGCAAGACGCAACGCATCGAACATGCGCTCGATCCGCTGGTCGTCGGAATATACGAGCGCATCATCAAGGATCAAAGGCAACGGCTGACCACGATCGGCAAACAAGCGCGCAAATCCGAGACGAATAAGCACACCAATCTGTTCCTGCGTTCCCATGCTGACATCACCAAACTGCTCGATTGCACCGTTGCGCGTGATGTCCTTTGACGAGAATTCCTCAGTGAAAGAAAAATTCGCCCCTGGAAAAATGGCGTCGACATAAGGCGACAGGCGCTCGACGATCGGTCGCGTGTAGGTCGCACGTGTATCTTCAGCGACATCATCAAGCGTGTCAGCCAGGAGTTTCATGGCCGCGATCTGTCGTTCATGATAGGCGACATCTTTCCCGGCGCGTTCCAGTTCCGCTTCAATGCCACTGATGACTTCATCAATACCGTCCTGCGTGGTTTCGCGCAGCACCGCATCAATTTCACCACGCTCCTGATCGATCTTGCGAAGAACAGCCTGGGACGTCGCAGCTTGCCGCTGTACGTCCGTCAAAGCGGTCTTGCGCGCCGCCAATCCTTCATCGTCCACAAAGGCGTCCTGCCAGGCAGAAACCTTGCGCGCAGCTTCATTCTGTCGTCCTTCCGCGTCTGCAACCAATTGCGCCAGAGATATCCGGTTTGCTTCTCGACCAATCAGGTTCTGGGTTTGGTCGCGATCAAGACTGTCCTGCAAAAGACCAAGACGCTCCGCGCGCGTCGTCACGTCAGTTGCGGCTGATGCAGCCTGCACCTTGAGATTCTGCAGCACAGTACGGTGTTCATCCAGTACGGCGGTCTGCTCTGAGATCTTTGGTTCCAGCGCGGCAATATCTTCCGCTATCTCGGCACGTGGGCGAAGGGTGCGAACCGGGTCAACATCTGGTAACGCATCAAGCTTCGCCTGTTCGTTCCCCAAGGCACGCTCCAGTGTTTCAACACCGCCGGGAGCAAGCTCTTCAAGGCGTTTTTCATCCAGCTTCAACGCGGCTGCACGGGCCTCACGCTTGGCGGCACGGCGTTGTGCCTCTGCCAACGAGGTCACGCCAATGCGATCCATCAACTGATCACGTTGCGCCTGGTAGGCTTTCAGATCATCCTTGTCTTCATCCCGGTCACGTGACGCACCAGGATCAATGGCAAGACGTCCCACACCATCAATCGTAAGATCGGTCTTCTCGCGGATCGGTCGCACCAGTCCCTGCGCCAGTGTCTGTCCATCGGCATGCACGGAACCTTCAGCACCCGCATCATAGTGCATCGTAACTTTCGGCGTCTGTTGCTCTGCCATCAATGACAACGCTGCAACTTCACCCATCACCGTCTGCAGGGTCTGGACGATGTCCGGCGTGACCTGCTCTTCGGCAAGAAACGTTCGCGTGTCGGCAATCCGATCAACAGTTTCCCGGGCACTTCCAAGCACCGCTTGCCGACGCGAAATACCTTCAGACAGCGCATTGCGTTGTTCCGCGAGCAAGGCGTCCTTTTCCGCGACACGCAATGCGGCCAGCGCATCTGTCAGCGTTTTCAGATCGGTATCTGCTTGCGCAAACGTCGCCTCGGCTTCTGCAACAGTTGTACTGAGAGCCTCTAGCGCCTTTTTAGCCTCCGCCTGTGCTGTAGACAGAACGGAAAAATCGTTTGCCCGTGCATCGAAGTCTGCCAGACGCTGTGCAACAGCAACAACCTGATGCGCACTGGCTTCCTGTTCCTTGCGCGCGTCCCGCAATTGAGCATTGGCATGCAGCGCATCATCCAGAGCTTTCTGCGCGGCTTCAATCCGGCCATCAAGCGCTGAGTACTCTGGCGATGACACGAGTGAATTCCGCTCATCACGAAGCTCTTCCAAACGTGTGTAACGCGCTTCAGCATCATTGCGGCGCTGACACGCAGCCTCCAGATCGCCCTCCAGAGTCTTCTGCGTCTGAAGCGTCAGATCGTAAGGGCCGTTTTTCTTCGCACCACGCGTCGTGATCAGGACGGAGAGATCATCCCCGATGGATTTGCGGACGGCATCGCGCACAGCGCCACCCGCGATTGCACCGACCTCGGCTTCCACCGCGGTTCGCAGCGCGGAGGCATGCTCGCCTGCATTCTTGTCCATGAGGGCCGGAGATGCCGCACCATGTTGTGCAACCCAGAACAATCCAAACGGCAACCTGGCTTTGAGATTGTCATTCAACCAATCTTCAACGTCGTCCTTGCGCGCAATATCCCTCCCGCTGGCGCGGTCGGTCAGAACGGCATCCGGTTTTTTGATGTACTGCTTGCGCAGCCGGTATTCACGCCCGTCCAGATCGAAATCCACTTCGATCAAAGGCGCGCCACCGGCGTAAGGCTGGATCGCCTTCATCTTCTTCGACCCGGCCCCCGCATTGTACCTTTCAGAGATCACCGTCCGAACGGCTTCGAAAAGCGTGGACTTGCCATCTTCATTGGGAGCAGCGAGCACGTCGAGCTTGCCCGTCAACCCTTCAATGGTGACAGGTTCACTGAACCGGCGGAATTCCTTGAGACGTATGGCACGCAATTTCATCAGGCAGCATGCTCCTCGTTGCGGGCAATCAACTCATTCAACGCGATCAATGCCACCTCTGCGTCTTCCGGAGAAATATTGGCTCGGTCGATCTTGCGCATGAGCCGCATGCCAACCTTGTGCAATTCGGTGCCTTCACCCAGAACAGCAATATCATCCGGTCCTGCCAGACGTCGCACACCCTCACGATTGGCATCAAGATTCCGAACTTGAGCCGACAAACGATCAATATAGCGATCAAGGTTTTGTCCTGCCGCCAGGGACACCGAGCCACGCAACGTCAATCGCACGAGACAATTCCGCATCGTCGCCGGCAACGTTGCAATCTGATCGGTGATACCAACGATCGAGCCATCGGAATCAACACCGGCTTCGAACTCGCCCCATGCAAAAATACCGGTGCGCTCCGCATGCACGACAGGCTCACGCCCGCAGGCTGCCTCGACACACAAAACATGGCCAGGGTCATTCTGTCGCCACCCATCCGGTTCCGGCGTGCCGGAATACCAGGTATGCGCGTTGATCTTTTTCATCCCATGGTCATCGCCAAGCGCCAGATAATCGAGATTGGCCAATTTGGCACGGTTCGGATCGAGTGGCACCGACGCATGATCATCCGTGCCATAACGACCGATCGACCCATGAGCCAACCCGATGCGTGTCGCGCCCACAGGCGTTACAACGTCATCCATCCACACGGTCGGGTCGTCACTTGTTGTCCGTCCCCGCAAAGGAGCCGGAAGCAGCATGACGCCATCAGCAATTTCGACCGGTCTTGCATCCTGATAGACATGGACGTTCTCGGGCCGACCAACGCTCTCAACCCGGTCCCAGATCCCACCTGCCCGCATCGGATCATGGTTGCCAGGTAGCAGATGCCACTTGATCCGCGCGTGCCCCGCCATGACTTCCAAAGGCTGGCGTAACGTCAGATCGCTCATGCCGTCACTGTCGTAAATGTCGCCGCCAACCAGCACATCTGACGCACCAAAACCCTTCGCAATCTCTGCCATGCGGTCGATCGCACCAAGCCGTGCTTCCCGCAGTTGCGACTGAACGTCCCCGGGAAAACGCGCAAACGGTTTACCGATTTGCCAGTCTGCCGAATGAACGAATTTGAATGCCATGGTGTCGATCCTTGCCTGCGCACATCCAGCCGTCAGCACAGAATGCAAATTGCACGAGAACATAAAGCGAACATTTAGAGTTGTCGATACGCAAACTGCTTCTGCAGAGCCCTGTGCAAAGGGCATGCCGGGCTTCTATCAAGATGCCCGGTCATCCATCCTTCAGAACGACACATGGGACAACAGCCTCCGGTTCTTCCGTCAACACATATCGAACGGAAGACGAGTCCCATGCGCGCGCAGCACAAGGATCAGTATCAGGCGTTGTGCTTGTCGTAGATCGGTTGCCCGTGAACATTCCTGAGACGAAGACGGCGGAAGGTCTCGACGGCCTGAATATTGACCTCGCCAAGCTTGCTGAAATACTCGGTGACACCCTTCTCGAACAACTGTCGCATGTCCCACGAACGAATGGACTGCTTTGCCCGCACAGGCAGCAACATATCCGCCAACGCCCTCATCGGCGCTATGGGCGCAAACATGTGCAATGCGTCCCAGTGCCTGTGACGGAGGATCGCAGCGTGGTCGTCGTCCGTATCAGCAGTAACAAAGGCCGTAACAGTCGGTGTATGCAGATCATAATCGGAGTAGTCCATTGGCGCGCGCTCAGCGCTGGCTATGCCGTATTGTGCGCCAAGGAGGGTCCCGTGCACTGATCCTGAGGGGCCCGCCCGAACGATCGACCAACGTCCGATGCGTTGACCGTAGCCGAGCATTGCCAGTTGTCGCATGGCCTCGGACTCTCGAACGGTCACAGGTCCCTCTGCCGGGTGCATCTCCAGGCCGAGGCGTTCCCGAAAGAAAACCGCTGGCCCGACACCTATCGTCGCGCGGGATACCGCTGCCTTGCCGGTTTGTGCCGATGCAGCATGGGGAAGACCAAGAGACGTTGCAGCGGCTCCGATGATGAAGACGCGGCGTGACGGATAACGTTTGAAATCAGGCGCGAGCATAACCCACTTTATGTCATGCTACACACAGGCAGGCCCAGCCCGCGGCTCATCACAACACCGTGGGATTTGAAGATCCGCCTTCCCTGAATTCAGTGAATGATCTGGCTCAGGAACAACTGGGTACGCTCGTGTTGCGGGTTCCCGAAGAAGGCTTCAGGCTCGTTCTGTTCGACGATTTGTCCTTCATCCATGAAGATCACACGATTGGCGACCTGACGGGCAAAACCCATTTCGTGCGTCACAACCAGCATCGTCATACCTTCTTCCGCAAGATCGACCATGGCATCGAGCACTTCCTTGATCATCTCGGGATCAAGCGCGGATGTCGGCTCATCGAACAGCATGATGCGCGGACTCATGCAGAGCGAACGTGCGATGGCCACACGTTGCTGCTGACCACCGGAAAGCTGCCCCGGATACTTGTGCGCCTGTTCCGGAATTTTCACCCGTGTCAGGTATTGCATCGCGATTTCTTCGGCTTCGGCCTTCGGCATCTTGCGCACCCAGATCGGCGCAAGCGTGCAGTTCTCCATGATCGTGAGGTGCGGAAACAGATTGAAGTGCTGGAAACACATCCCGACTTCACGACGGATTTCATCGATCTTCTTCAGATCGTTGGTCAGCTCGATGTTGTCGACAATGATCGAACCACGCTGGTGCTCCTCCAGACGGTTGATGCAGCGAATGAGCGTCGACTTGCCTGAGCCTGACGGACCACAAATCACGATCCGCTCGCCGCGTTTCACTTCAAGATCGATGTCGCGCAGCACGTGGAAATCGCCGTACCACTTGTTCATGTCCTTGATCTCGATGATCGTCTCATCAGAGATCGCCATCCCGCCGGTTTGCGGAGCGTCTTGCGTCATTGTTTCAGCCATGACGAGAATTCCTAACGTTTGTGTCCGGTATGGAGTTTATTCTCCATGAAGATCGAATAGCGGGACATCGCAAAACAGAAGACCCAGAAGATAAGTGCGGCGAACAGGTAGCCGGTTTCATCCTGCGTTTCCGTCGCCCATTTTGGATCGGTGAAGCTGGTCTGGATTGCCCCCAGAAGATCAAACATCCCGATAATCAATACGAGCGTCGTGTCCTTGAAGAGCGCGATGAACGAATTCACGATTCCCGGAATCACGTGCTTGATCGCCTGCGGCAGCACGATCAGATTCATCATTTTCCAGTAACTCAACCCGAGCGCCTGCGCGCCTTCGTATTGCCCTTTCGGAATGGCTTGCAGCCCACCGCGTATCGTCTCGGCCATGTAGGCCGATGAAAACAGTGCAACCCCGATCAGCGCGCGCAGCAACTTGTCGAATGTCACGCCTTCAGGAAGAAACAGCGGCAACAACACGCTCGACATGAACAGCACAGTGATCAGCGGGATACCGCGCCAGAATTCAATGAACGCGATTGATACACTTCGCACCAACGGCATGTCCGACCGTCGACCAAGCGCAAACAGGATTCCCAATGGCAAAGACGCTACAATCCCGACCACGGCGATAACAAGCGTCACCATCAACCCACCCCAAACAGGGGTTTCAACGATGGGCAAACCGAACCATCCGCCATAAAGCAAGATGAACGCAAAAACCGGATAGATCACCAGTAGCAGGATCGCGTTGGTCTTTTTCAAAGGCACAAACGGGATCAGCATCGGAATCAGAAGTACAAGACCAACCAACCCGACCAGATCCACGCGCCAGCGTTCATCGATCGGATATTGGAAATACATGTACTGCGGGAATTTGGCCTTCACCATCGCCCAGCACGCGCCAACGTGATCGATGGCACAGGCCGTACGGTCCGCACCTTCCCAGACCGCGTTGGTGATTCCGAAACGGAACAGCGGCGTGATAATCAGATATAGCAGTCCGATACCGACCAGGGTTTGCAGAATATTTAGCGGTGATGAGAACAGGTTCTTCATCACCCATCCGACAATGCCATGCTCGCTGACAGGTGCCGTTTGTTGCGGCAAAAAATCCGTGCGGACAAAAGCTTCAGTTGTGTTTGAAGACATGGTTTACCGCTCCACCAGCGCGATGCGCGAGTTGTACCAGTTCATGATCGCAGAGGTGACGAGCGACAACCCGAGATACACCAGCATCGTGATGACGATGATCTCAACGGCTTGTCCCGTCTGGTTCAACGTCGTTCCAGCGAACACAGCAACAAGATCCGGATAGGCAATCGCAACCGCCAGTGACGAGTTCTTGGTGAGGTTCAGATATTGATTCGTCAGCGGAGGAATAATCACCCGCAGTGCCTGTGGGATAACAACGAGACGCAGTGTTGGGCCAGACCGAAGGCCAAGTGCATTTGCTGCTTCCGTCTGCCCATGGCTCACGGCCAGGATACCAGCGCGCACGATTTCCGCGATGTACGCCGCCGTATAGATCGAAAGCGCAAGAAGCAGTGCGATGAACTCGGGTATAACCTGCAGGCCCGACTGGAATTCAAAACCACGCTTGAAAATAGGGCCTTCGGCAACAAACTTCGGATGCTCGAAGTCCAGCGGGCTGCCTGTCGCAAAGAATGCCGCAAGCGGCAGAATGATGATGATTGCAAGACCGACCCAGAACGACGGAAACGTCTCGCCAGTCCGCATCTGACGCGCCTTCGCAAGCTTCGCCAGAATGAACGCAATAACAATGGCTGCGAGGAACGCAACGACCGTCATCCAGAACATTGGTCCAGGCAAAGGTTCCGGCGCCCAGATGCCATAGATGTTCAGATGGAATGTATCGAAAAGCGACCACTTGTCCCGTTTGTCGGGCACCGCGCGCAGAACCGCAAAATACCAGACGAAAATGTGTAGCAGCAGCGGAACGTTCCGCATCACCTCGATATACCAGTAAGCAATCTTGTTGATCACCCAGTTCTTCGAGAGACGCGCAACACCAACGATAAATCCAAGGATCGTCGCAAGAAAGATCCCGACAATCGCAACAAGAATTGTATTCAAAAGACCGACAATGAACGTTTGCCCGTAGGTCGATTCTTCGGTGTAGGGGATCAGCGTTTGGTTGATCCCGAACCCGGCAGTTTGATTCAGGAAGCCGAATCCGGACGCGATGTTCTGTCGTTCAAGGTTCACAATCGTGTTCGTCACCATCGCGTAAATACCGAAGGTAACAAGCAAAAAAAGAATAATCTGCGCGATCAACCCACGAGCGCGGGGATCGTTGAACCACGAAATCGTGCCGTGCTCGGGATGAATATTCGGAACAAGCAATGCCGCAATGGATGCAATCATGCCAAGGCCGACAGCAGCCTGAAACGACATGAAGTAAGCGAGCACCACTGCAACGACCACGTAAGCCGCGCCGACCAACATGCCTGGCCTTCCCTTCCACGACATGATCGTAGCGATCACACCGGCAAGCATCAGGATGGCAAAGGTCACGTCAATGCGCCCGAGTTCAAAATACCACTCGGGTAACGACGTTATACGATCTATCAAACCCTGCACCTAAGTCCCCCCAGACATGTGCAACTAAGTCGTTTGCTCAAAACGACTCCTTATAAAAAACCGCCCGGAACGAGGTCCGGGCGGTCTCTGTTTCAAGTCCTTAGCGGACTGGTGGCGCGTACTGCAAGCCACCTTTGGTCCACAGCGCATTGGAGCCGCGAGCCAGTTTCAGTGGAGTATTCGGGCCAACGTTGGCTTCATACACTTCGCCGTAGTTGCCGACCTGAGAGATGACGCTCGAGGCCCAGTCGTTGCCGAGGCCGAGTTTCGAACCAAAGTCACCTTCCGTACCAAGCAGACGCTTGATGCCCGGATTGGCAGACTTCATCATTTCAGCGTGGTTCGCTTTCGAAACGCCCATTTCTTCGGCGTTGACCATTGCGAAGTGCGTCCACTTCACGATGTTGAACCACTGGTCGTCGCCCTGACGGACAACCGGGCCAAGTGGCTCTTTCGAAATGATTTCCGGCAGAACAACGTGATCGTCGGCTTTCGACAGCTTCAGACGCTGTGCAGCAAGACCGGAACGGTCTGTCGTGTAGACATCGCAACGACCGGCGTCGTAGGCAGCAACAACTTCGTCAGCTTTTTCGAACGCAACAACTTCGTACTTCATGTTGTTCGAACGGAAGTAGTCAGCAACGTTCAACTCTGTCGTTGTGCCGGTGTTGGTGCAGACAGATGCGCCACCAAGCTCAAGCGCGCTTTTCACGTTGAGCTTCTTTGGAACCATGAAACCCTGACCGTCATAATAATTGACGCCAGCGAAGTTCAGACCAAGTGCCGTGTCACGGCCCATTGTCCATGTCGTGTTGCGTGACAGGATATCGACTTCACCGGACTGCAGAGCCGTAAAGCGCTCTTTCGCAGACAATGGCGTGAATTTCACTTTCGTCGCATCACCGAAAACGGCTGCAGCAACAGCGCGACACAGGTCAACGTCGATGCCGGTCCATTTGCCGCTGTCATCCGTATTGGAGAAGCCTGGCAGGCCCTGGCTCACGCCGCACTGCACGTGACCTTTTTTCTTGATGTCATCCAGCGTTGCCGCGGATGCCGACGTTGCAAAACCAGCGGCGACCAACGCCCCAAGCGCAACTCTTGACAATACTTTCATTCAAACCCTCCTAGGTTTTCTAGCGAATGCGTTTCCCTTGACTTGTTTTTGGGCATGCGCGCCTCCATTGACCATATGGTCAAAGCGAACGCAACAGCCACGAGCGTGGAATACAAAGTACCACTCACGCTCCACAAGAGCATATCGACAGGAATTAGGCGCTGCAATGACCGCGAACCACATCTTCGCATCAAACCAACAAAGCCACATGATATCTGCGGGAAATACTTACAAACGGCGTCCCATAAAGAGCATGTCACGGCCCTCGGAAGATCGACGTACCTCATCCGTCAGTCCGACTTTGCGGTAAAATGCGTTGTTGCGACTGCCGTCGCCAGTCACGATGTGCGCGCCTGCGACGGATGACGCACGACACATCGACAAGAATCCGTCGATCAACTGCCCCCCCACCCCTTGGGAACGCACGCATTGATCGACATTGATGTGCAGGTGTGCCGGGTAATCGCCCCAAAGATCTTCGAACACCGAGACATGGTGCTGGTTCGAAAAATCATGCTCCCTCCCGGACAATGGAATGTAACCGGCAAGGTAACCAACAGCGGACGCCTCAAGTGTGGCCACGAGAAACAAATCCGGAAACTGTGTGATGTATTGGCCCATCCACCTGTCGCGAAATTCGGATCGTTCGTCAGATGTTGCAAATTCGCGCTTGAGGCTGGCGTCAAAAAAGATCCGATCAAGATCCTTGAGCACACCCGGGCGCTCCTGCTCTGAAACATCAGTAAAGCGTTTGATGGAAACACCGGCGACGTCCATAGTTGTAAATCTGCTCCAGCTGTTATCGGCGACATTCCCGCGACCATGCGCGCCACCTTGCCGGATACCAACCCTCAATGGCAATCGAACTTCTGCTCGTTCTGCTGACCGGCGCATTTGTCGGGGGCGTCATCACAGGTGCCGCAGGGTTCGGATCCGGTCCCGTGGTCATGGGAACCTGGTTGCTGGTCCTCGAACCAACGGTCGCAGCACCACTCCTGATGGCGAACGCCCTGATTTATGTCCCCGCCTCTCTCGGCACTGTTTGGTCCGCCATAAGCTGGCGTCGCGTTGCCCCGTTCGTCGCCGGCGCAGCATTTGGTGTGCCGCTCGGCGTGCTGCTTCTCACAAGCCTCCCTCCTGAGGTCTTGCGACTGTTCATTGGCAGCTTCCTGCTTGTATACTGCACCATCCAGCTCTTTCGAAAAAACACGTTTGTCGTACGACCAAAAACCTGGCTCCCCGACACATGCATCGGCGTTCTCGGCGGTTTTGTCGGCGGTGCGGCTGCCATGCCGGGTGTGATCTGGACGCTGTGGACCAGCATACGAGGCTGGACCAAGGAAGAACAACGCGCCGTCTACCAACCGCTCAACATTGCGACCGTTGCGTTTTCCTTCCTCAGTTTTGCAGCTGGTGGATTGGTCACTTGGGAAATTGGCCGTCTAACCCTGTGGGTTCTTCCGACGACCTTGCTCGGCGTTGCCCTTGGAATACCAATATTCCGTCACATCAGCGAGGAAGGGTTTCGCAAACTGATCATGGTCATTTTGTTCGGGATCGGCATGCTGCTGATCGGCGGGGTAATTTGGTAACAGGACTATGCTAAACAAGCCCCATGTCAAAATTAATTCCCCTCACGTCTTGCTTCGATGTTTACGAAGCGCGCATCCTGCAAACATATCTGAACGCACATGGTATTTATGCCGTCGTGCCGGAATGGCATCACGCGACACAGGCTTGGCATCACACTGTCGCCCTGCAGGGCGTTCGGGTTTGTGTGATCGAAGAGGAATACACGGACGCCGTAACACTTCTGGAATCACAAACTCAGCCAGACGAGACGGTTGCAACAAGCCACCCTGTACCAGAGTCACGCCAACGACGGTCATTCAAGTTGATCGCCATTTTCCTGTGGTGGTGGTCAGGAATTGCAACGCCCTTCTGGAGACGACGCCGTCATTGGTCCGGTGATTGATCGTCCCGCGGTTTGACGAGCGTCATGCCGATCATCAGCACGACCAACGCGCCCCAGATCCACCCCGAGTGTTGCTCGTCGAACAGCATCATACCCCATGCAACACCCGACAACGTAACAACATACGCCATCTGACTGGCGAACACAGGTCCCGCCCCCGCGATCAAAAAGACGAACATGGCATATGCCGTGACATTGATCAGCGACATCGCCAGGACGGACCACTCGACAATTGTCGGAGGAAAAGCCGGGAGGTAAACCGCATCCATCGCATAAGCCAGTCCCGCAGACATGACGGTCGCCATTCCCATCATTCCGCACAGCACAGTGATCGCATCCACATCGTCTGGCATGTTCATCGCGATGTACGTATTTTCGATTGCGTAACAGCACGCGCAGGCCACGGCGAGCAGAACCCACGGCACCAGCGCCGGGTCCGGAAGGCTGCTCTCCGGTAAAACGATCAGTCCGACGCCAACGATGCCGAGGATCAATCCAAAGACTCGACTGAAAACAGGTCGCTCAATGCGGAAGATAAATGCGAGCGCCAGCGTCAGCATCGGCACGGTCGCAATGGTAATTGCCAGTACCCCCGACGGCACGTGCTCGGCGGCATAAAAATACAACGTGCCTGGCAAAGCTGTTCCGGTCAGTCCACACACCGCGTAGAAGAACACATGCCGCCCGGACAGCGGCAGTCGCGTGCGGCGCAGGATCAACACCACGGCCAAACACAACACACCGATAAACGAGTGCGCAACGCTCAAGCCAACGGGATGAGCGCCACCCTCAACCGCGATCCGTGCAAGAGCGAACGTCACGCCCCAGATTGACCCGGCAAACAGCAAGACAGACCAGTAGATCCATTGCCGGCGGCGTCTTATTTCAGATGACGCATCACCATCAACAACATGAACCATTCCAAGTGTCCCCGCATGCCCGCTGGGCGCATGATGGGCATAACGCCCGTGGTATACAAAATGCCATGCGTGAATTGCAGGACTGATATGCAGTGCAGCAAAAATTGGTGCAATGCACAAATCCACTCCCTATATTGCAATCAACAGACACAGCCGAACCGGGAGCATCCCATGGCAACCCTCGCACAGAACAC
>CALHAX010000038.1 GCA_937931785.1 uncultured Hyphomicrobiaceae bacterium
TAATATGAACCCGCGCTCGCCGGGGCTGCAGCAAGCATCAGTGCGGCGGCAAGAAAGGCGGCTTTCATCGAGGTTTTCATTATTTTTCTCCATCTGTTTTCGTATTCGTTGGAGTGAACATAACCTTGAACCGTCGCAACGGACGTGACGCGCGTCACACATGTATTCGCCCGGACATCACGAGATAGAGAGGTCTGCGTAGGCGCACGACACAATTATGCTGGCGGGTGGAATGACACCGTGCCTAAACTGTGAGTCGGCATACCAGCCATGCGGAGGGGCACGGACCCTATAGCGCGTCTGATTCAAATGGAATCATGACGCGACGCCCCAGGTAGCTCCGCAGACATCCCGGTGTCTCCATTTAAGTCGGACACACCCTAGAGCTCCCTCCCCGCCATGAATTCAGCCCAATGCATGAATGCATTTGCACCCATACTGGCAAAGGGTTCAGGCGGCAGTTTTTGTGGCTCTGGCATGGTGAGGGTCTGCTTGAGCATCGCACTATTCCGGCCTAAAGCGAGATCGGCCCCAAGCATTCCATGAAGCGTACCAGAAGCCGCACCAAGACCATTCTGGCAGCATGCTGCATAAAGTCTTGGCTCGATCTCCCCGAACGCCGGCGAACCATTTCGACTAAGGCACAGCAGACCTCCCCAACGGTGCTCCATACCGACATCGTTGAGGTTCGGAAACCGGTTTGCAAAGCTGCGATCGTGAACTTTTGAAATGGTATGGAGTTTTTTTTCGTCAACGTTTCGATTTGGGCTCCACGTAAAACTGTTCCGCACGACAATTCTGTCACCATCAGAACCAGATATCCGTCGAACAGTGGTGCCCATTGGGTCAGCTGGCGTGAAACCCCAATCCGACTGGCCCCCGAGGCGGGCCATCTGCTCATTCGATAGGGGAGATGTCATGGACGCGTAAAGGTAGATATGCATGAGGCGCTGCCGGAAGAACCCAAAACTTTCTGCATGGCCGTTAACGCACAGGATGACAGACGCCGCGCGCACACGACCTTGTGGCGTCACAGCTTCCCAAGGTGCATCAGCTGTCGAACGGAGACTTGTAACCGGAGACGACTCAAACAGCCGGACGCCTGCACGTTCAAGGCCTGAAGCGATACCTCGCGCATAAAGCGCAGGTTGCAACAGGACGGTACCAGGTGTGAACAGACCGCTTTGGTAGTACTGAGACCCGCAAATATCCTGCATCTGCGCTGCGTCAAGCAATGTATGCTGTTCACCGAGTTTTTCGAGATGGTCCGCATAAGCCAGGTTATGGCGCGTGCCCTTTTCCGTTGCTGCCGCATTAATCTTGCCGATACGTTGAAAGGCATGCGGTTCCAGACCGAAGTCTCTTACAGCTTGTGCGGCAAATTCAATGGCAGCACGGTTCATTTCGGTTTTTTCACGATCGGCATCAACGGCGCCAGCATAGTCACTTGAAGCAAGATGATGGGGCAGGTCGATCATAAAACCAGTGTTCCGACCTACAGGTCCTTCAGCAATTTTTCGGGCCTCGATCAGGGCAATGCGAGAAGGGGTTTCGTGCTGACTGAGACGTCGAGCTGCCGCCAAACCGGCAAAGCCACTACCGATCACCAACCAGTCAACGTCAATAGTTTGATCAAGCGTTGGAAACTCTCGTCTGGCAGGCAGGATGGCATCCCAACCAGCAGGACCAGGATCTTGGGGCAAACGCGTAACTGTTTTTACGTCGTGCGTGTTTTTGACAGGTCGTTGGAGCATATATCCGTTATCTGGTTATCGCTTGACTTGGTTCAGTGGGTTTCATTCAGGGCATCAACGGCAGGGATGTCGCGTTCACGTCTGGCGATGTAATCTCGCAGTGCCTCGTCGACACCCTCGTCAAGTTTGGGCTCATCGTAGGCGTCGAGTATCGCCTTTGCTTCTTTGAGTGCACGCTCTGTGATTTCCTGTGACCCGTCGGCGATCCACTGCTCAACAGAATTGTTGTCGAAGAGCTTGGGCATGAAGAACGCGCGTTCAAAATTGGCCTGGGTATGAGGATGTCCCAGATAGTGGCCTCCAGGTCCAACATCGCGAATGGCTGCGAGCGCTTCTTCGAAATCATCCCAACGGATGCCTTCCGCCATGCGGTAGGCCATAGCGCATTGTTCGGCATCAACGACAAATTTGGCAATTGAGCAGTGCATCCCAGCCTCGTTCCAACCCGCAGAATGCCACATGTAGTTTGCACCGGACATCATAACGGCCATCATCGTCGACGCACTTTCATATCCGGCCTGAGCGTCAAATGTTTTGGCACCACCCAACGTATTTGAGGTACGCCACGGCACGTCATAAAAACGTGCCATCTGACCGATCATAAAGTTCATAAGACTGATTTCAGGAGTGCCGGCCATCGGCGCACCTGACGCCATGGACACCGTAGATAGATAGTGTCCATAGATCGCCGGACACCCCTTTCGGATGATTTGCGTATAGGCAAGTCCGGAAAGGGCCTCTGCATTCAGTTGAGCAACGGACGGCGCAGTAGAGGCCGGCGTGTTTGCTCCACCGAGGACGAATGGGGAGCAAAGCACGGGTTGATTGCGACGATTGAAAGCACGCATCGCCCCAAGCATCGTCTCGTCCCACACCAACGGAGAATTGGCATTGCAGTTGCCAGTAACAACAGGATGCGTTTCCATGAACGCCTTCCCGAACAAGATCTCACACATGTCGAGGACATCTTCGGCGTTCTTTCCCGATGTTGTCATGCCCATGAACGTCTTGTCGGAGTGTTTCATGGAAGAATACGTGATACGCAAATGACGATGGGCAACCACGTGATCCATCGGCTCCACGATATGGTGCGCAGACGAGTGTATTGCAGGCGACATGTGCGCCAGCTTGTGGAATGTCGCAAGGTCATCAAGCGTGGGGCCGCGACGTTTCCCTTCCAGGTCGCGTAAGTATGGCGCCCCTGTCATCGGCACAAAGATTGAGTGATCTTTGCCAAATGGAAGATTATTTTCCGGATTGCGGGCGTGGTACGTGAATTCTGAAGGGATCGATGTTATGAGCTCCCGCACCATGCCGCGATCCAGATGCACCCGGTCACCATCACGCACATCCGCCCCCGCCGCCTTCCAGTCGGAAATAGCCTGAGGATCGCGGAACACAACACCAACCTCTTCGAGGATATCCATTGAAGCCTTATCAATCTTGCGGACCTGTTCCTCGTCCATAGGCTCCATGAATGGAAGACCGCGCCTGAGCGCAGGAAGCATTTTTGTTGTCCGCTCGGAACGCATTTCACGTCGAGCACCCCGTCCGCCACGTCGGCTACGCACGCGTCCTTCTTCAACGACGTCGGCTTGGTCGCTCATCCTACGTTGTCTCCAGATGCGGGATCAGAGAGATCGATCCAGATGGTTTTCAATTCGGTGTATTGATCGTGCGCATGGATGCTGTTGTCGCGCCCGCCAAAACCAGATTGCTTGTAACCGCCAAAAGGTGTCGAGATATCCCCCTCACCGAAGCAATTGATGGTTACGGTACCGGCGCGGATGGCCCGAGCTGTACGGATGGCTCGCTTCGCATTTGCAGTAAATACGCTCGCGGTCAATCCGTACTCCGTGTCGTTTGCAACTTCGATCGCCTCTTCGACGGATGCAACGGTGATGATCGACAATACCGGACCAAAAATTTCTTCCTTCGCCAGCACATCAGCACGTTTGACATTGTCATAGATCGTGGGGAACACGTAGGGGCCGTCGATATTGCCCCCGACAAGCGCATCTTGATGACCCAGATAACCCGCCACCTTGTTGCAATGTTCGGTATCAATCAGCGCGCCAAGGTGGTTGGCCGGATCGAGAGGATCACCTGTTTTCCAATCACGCGTTCGTGCGACAATCCGTTCAATCAGAGCATCCTTCACGTCCTTATGGACAATGAGCCGGGAGTTGGCCGAGCAGTTCTCTCCCATGTTCCAGAAGGCTGCGTTGACGACATGCTCGGCAACTAGATCTAGGTCCTCGGCATCTTCAAGCACAATGGCGGGATTTTTTCCTCCGCATTCCAGAACAACGTTCTTGAGATTGGAATCGGCAGAGTAATGCAGGAAACGCCGCCCTGTTTCGGTGGAGCCTGTAAAACTGACCATGTCGACGTCAGGATGACGGCCGAGCGGCTCACCGACCGAAGGACCATCGCCAGGCAGAACCTGCAGCACGCCATTTGGCACGCCCGCCTCCGATGCGAGTTCAGCAATACGAAGAGCTGTCAACGGTGTTTGCTCGGCTGGCTTCACGATAACTGAGTTACCTGCGGCCAGGGCAGGCCCGATCTTCCACGCCAACATCAACAGAGGAAAATTCCATGGTAGAACGAGACCAACAACACCGACAGGTTCACGTACGATCATTGCAATCGCATCGTCCCCTCCGGGGGCCGTCTGATCATACAGCTTGTCAACCAGTTCGGCATGCCATTTGATCGTGTGGATGCTTTCAGGAATGTCAATCAGTTCGCAATCACGGATCGGTTTGCCGCTGTCCAGGGACTCCATCACCGCAAGTTCACGTCGATTACGTGTAATCAGTTTGCACAATCTGATAAGAACGTCTTTCCGCTCGGAGGGGTGCTGTTTCGACCAATGCCCCTGTTCGAATGCCTCACGAGCTTTGCCAACCGCAAAGTTGACATCATCAGCATTGCACGATGCGATCTCGCAAATTGTTTCGCCCGTTGCCGGATTGAGTGTCGGCATCGTTGCACCACTGCCAGCTCGAAATTTTCCGTCGATAAAAGCGGCTCTTGGGAAACTGGTTGCGGCGGCGATCGCCGCATATTCATCGCGGGTTAGTAGGTCGGTCATGTGACGGCCTCCTTCTCAATCGCGGCAATGGCTGCATTTAGTGTACGCACGACTTCGGCGAGTTCGCGCTTGTCGTCCTTGTTGAGCGGTTGCAATGGGCGCCGCGGCGGACCAGCATCGATTCCCCGCAACGTAACGCCATGCTTTATGCATTGAACAAATTTCCCTCCCTGTTCGAGTACGCGCATTAACGGCAGCATGGCCGACATGATCCGTCGCCCCTTGTCAAAATCGCCATCGAGGGCACAAGCTTTGTAGAGCGCCAGGTGCGCCTCAGGGGCAAAGTTCGAACCCGCACACACCCACGAGCGGGCGCCCCATGCGAAGAATTCCAATGCCTGATCATCCATTCCGCAAGAGAGTTGGATGTGCGGGTAGTCCCGAGCCAACATGTGAAGGCGATTAGGGTCCCCGGAACTTTCCTTGATCGCGCAGAAATTGGGACTGCGACCGAGGCGGTCCAGGGTCTCCTCGTCCATGTTCACGCACATGCGGCCTGGATAGTTGTAGAGCATGACTGGCAGGTTCGCAGCCCGGTCGACAGCCAGGGCGTGCAGTGCGATCTCCCGACCGGTTGGATAGGCATAAGGAGGCGTGGCGACGAGAAGCGCATCTGCACCGATCTCTTTGGCAGCTTTGGCAAAGACAATACTGTCTTCTGTTCGGATGGCCCCGGTGCCAACAATGAGTGGCAAGCGATCTTTGATGACATCCTTCGCATGTTTCATCAGCTCCAGACGTTCTTGGGTCGTCTGGGCGTAATATTCACCAGTGGTCCCAGCGATGATCAATCCATGAACACCAGCCTCAATGAGGTGTTCGATCACATCCGAAAATCGATCCGTGTTGATCGAGAAATCAGCGTCATGCGGCGTGACGACCGGCGTATAGATACCTTCAAATTTCATGACCTAAACAATCTCCATGCTGAAGTCTCGGTTGTCCGCCGGCAATGGATCTGGACGGACATATTTCTCGATGTCGCCACGTGAAAGTTCCCAATGTTCAATAGTGAGTGCAGCTGCGGCGTCAGCATCGTGGGCTACAAGCGCCGCGATCAAAGCATCGTGCTGATCGCTGGCCATCAACACGCGACTGCGGCCCTGTTCGTTGTGCGGGCGATAGAAACGATGGCTCATTCTCGTGTGGTCAATCAAAAGGCGACGCAAGCTTGGACGGAGATAGATGCTGTCGGCCATATCTCCGATTGACTCGTGGAATTGATGGTTGAGCATCACCATTTGGTTGGCGTCTTCCCGATCAACGGCTTTGCGAAAATGTTTTTGAACCGACTTGAGTTCAGCGAGCTGACCATGTGTTGCGTTTTCAGCCGCAAGGCGGGAGATCGCGGCATAAACGAGCGGCGCAATCTGAAAGAAATTGCGCATGACAGCGAGATCCATTGAGGACACCGAAGCCCCGCGGTTTGCCTCGATGATAACGTAGCCATCACCGGCTAACCGCTGCAGCACCTCCCGCAGGGGAGTCCGTGAAAGTTTGTAGGTCTCAGACAACGTCCCCTCGTCGAGCGATTTTCCGGGTGCGAGATCAAGCGAAAGCACCTTGCGAACAAGATCGTCATAGGCCTTGCCCTTTCGGTCATCCTTCATTTTCCAATACCTCAGTAGCGCCTCGTCACTCGACGTTCAGATGTCAGTATCCGTCAACATTCAGCTAACATGTATACTTTTTTTATACAAAATAAATTCAATTTTACAGACGAAGTGAACGACCGGACTTTGGTTGGCTCTCCGCCCGCAAAGCCAGCAGCCTCAAAATCAGAGAGCACAAGGGTGTGTCCGACTTAAATGGAGATACCAGGATGCAAGTGGAGCAGTTTGGAGCATTGCGCCGTGATTCCATTTGAACCGAGAACGCGCTATCCGACATCGGTGCGTTGGGCGACCAGAACCCTTGGAATGATGTTCACACTAGTGAATGCCGATCGATCGGGCATGGACTTCCGGTTACTCTTCTTTGCGAGTTAAACGATGTGAGATTTTATCTCATTCAGTTTTTCCTGAAGTTGAAACGCCTGTTTGGCCGTGCAGTGCACCGGTCCGTTGCTTAAAACATCCAGATGCATGTCCCGCATCATCTCATCTCGTCCTGCACCATTTGTGGCCAAGGCAACACCGTCAATTTCGACCACATTTCTCACAAGGTCGATATGCACGGATGACCGTTCAAAATTGATCAATATGAACCGACGCGCAATTTTGTTCATGTAGTCGAGCTGGATGTGAATGCCTCGGGCGGACGCGGCGGATGCATGGATCATTGCGATATCCTCGACATCAATTCGCAGCTTTGACCATTTCCCTCCCATCACATGCCTGATTTGCAGCGAACCTAGCAGATCAGTCGCAAGGTCAATTTCATGGCTCAAGTCAAGAACAACCCCGCCCCCTTTTTCTGCACTGGCAGAATATGAGTCTTGATAGGGTCTGTCCGGTCGCCAGTCTGGAAGGTATTGCCCGCAGTAGAACAGTGCGTTCAACGCATCTCCCGGTTGATCGCTGGCATACCAGGAGCGAAACGCCACAATAGCCGGATGGAACCGCAAGGGATAGGCAACAGCAACCCGCGAAAATGATGCGAGCACATCGTAGGACCACGCCATATGAAACAATGGTTTCTCAACCAAAACGCAACCATTGTAATGAACCGATAACTCTTCAAGCGTACGAATATGGTTGGCCGTATCATTCGCGATGATCACATAGTCCGGCGTCTTGACAGCAATCGCTTCCGCGATAGATGGAAACCCAAAAGGTTGCCCACGACGAGAGACGAATTCAACGTGCATTCCATTATGGGAGAGAATATCAGCGTGACGTTGGCCAATGGA
>CALHAX010000039.1 GCA_937931785.1 uncultured Hyphomicrobiaceae bacterium
GATGATCGGCTGATCTATTTGCAGGGCGATGCTTCGGCTCGACGTTATGCTGTTGTACGCGGCGGTGCGGGCGCACGCATTCTGATGGACTCACCGCCACAACCGGACGGCCCTGTGGTTGAGGACGGGAAGAGTTACAGCACAATTGCGCATCTTGCGGAAACCGTCACGCCGTTCGTCGCTGTCGATGCGGCTCTTGATGCGGCGGGGCTTTGTGTGCCGGACGTTCTTGCGAGCGATCTGGAGTCCGGGTTTTTGTTAATCTCTCATCTTGGTGATCGTGTGTTCGGGGCAGAAATCGCGGCAGGTGGCAATCTTCACGATTTGTATCTGCAGGCGGCCTACGTCTTGCTGCGTTTGCGCGAACATCAGGTGCCGGAGAAAATCCGCCGATCTGACGGCGTATCGTATATGGTTCCTCGCTTCGATTGGCCAGCATTCCGGATTGAAACGCGTTTGTTCACGGATTGGTATCTGCCGGCCGTGTCTGATCGATCGACAGACGATGAGCAATGCAGTGCGTTCGATGCTGTCTGGAAGTCCTTGTTTGAAATGGTCGATGGGCACAATCACTGGATGATCCGTGATTATCATTCTCCCAATCTGATCTACCGCCCGCATGAAACTGGTGTGGGCCGTGTTGGTGTGATCGATTTCCAGGATGCATTGCGGGGACACGCGGCGTACGATCTTGTTTCTCTGCTTCAGGATGCCCGGCTTGATGTGCCGGAGGACATCGAAATCGAGATGCTGCAAAGGTATTGCGATTCAGCACGTGACACAGGCCCATTCGATGTTGGTGCATTTTGCACCGCATATGCGATCCTGGGGGCGCAGCGCGCAACCAAAATTCTTGGTATCTTTGCCAGGTTGGCGCAGCGTGACGGCAAGCCTCAATATCTGGCGCACATACCTCGAATCTGGGGATATCTTGAACGCAACCTGCGTCATGACACGCTCAAGCCACTGCAAACTTGGTACACTGAAGCCGTCCCGGAGGCGTGGCGGCACCTGAGTTGAGCCGTTCTGTTCGCCACGACGCTCATGACACTGAAATGGCGACGCTGATGACAGGCATCAAAACAATCACGCGGGCTATGGTTCTCGGGGCTGGTATGGGGAGCCGAATGCGCGACCTGACCGACGATCGCCCGAAACCCATGGTGGAGGTCGGTGGACGACCGCTGATCGATCATGTTCTGGACCGGCTTGTTGCTGCGGGCGTGACGGATGCGGTGGTGAACGTGCACTACAAGGCGGATGTCCTTGAACAGCACCTGCAGACACGTGCGACGCCAGCAATTACGATTTCGGACGAACGGGCGTTGCTTCTTGATACGGGTGGCGGGGTCGTGAATGCGCTGGAGCATTTCGGAGGCGATGTCTTTTTTATCCACAATTCGGATTCCATCTGGCGTGAGAGCGGCGCGCCGGCAATCGAAACGCTTGCAAATGCCTGGCGGCCTGATGACATGGATACGCTTTTGATGCTTGCAGACCCAACGGTTGCGCTTGGCTATGACGGAGCGGGGGATTTCGTTCTTATGGACGACAACCGGCTGGCACGCCGAGCTTCTGCTCAAGGCGGCGCTTACGTTTTTACTGGCGTTTCGATTGCGCATCCAAGATTATTCCTCCATGCACCAGATGGTGGTTTTTCTCTCAATGTTCTTTGGGACCGGGCGATTGCTGCCGGGAGGATGTATGGCGTTTTGCTTGATGGACAGTGGATGCATGTCGGTACGCCTGAAGCTGTCGCTGAAGCATCTGCAGTCCTCGCACAGGATCACGGGTCATGAGCCTCAGTCCCAACGTCTTCACGATTCCTGCGGGTGAGAATTTTCTGTCACGGCTCGCCGAAGCCATCAGTACGGGGCGCTTGCCCGGACGCGATGGACACGCAAGCGATGCGATCGATCCACTTGCACTTTCCGGCTACACAATCCTGATGCCAACCCGCCGTGCGTGCCGGGCGCTGCAAGATGAGTTTTTGCGGCAGACTGGTGGCACTGCGCTGCTGCTCCCGCAAATCCGCCCGATTGCGGAAACAGAAGAAGACGCCCAACTGCTGTCTTCGACACTGGCGTTTTCCGGATCGGTGTCGGGGGGGGATGCGGATCCTCTCGAGATTCCGAGTGCAATATCTGAGCTTGAACGCCGTTTGGTGCTGACTCAGTTCATCCTCACATGGCTGAAGAGTGATATTCCAGAGGGCGAGACGAGGGACATCCTGCCGCTTCCCATGTCTCCGGCACAGGCGGCCAATCTGGCACGTGAGTTGGCTGGGCTGATGGATGAGATCGATCTTGAACAGGCGGATCTCTCCCTGTTGGCTGAGGATATGCCACCAGAGTTTGCCGCCCACTGGCAACGGACCCTGGGGTTTCTGGACGTCGCGACCAAGGCGTTCCCGACCTATCTTGATGCCAGTGGTCGCACGACTCCGAACGCACGACAGAATTTACTTCTGCAATCGGAGATTGAACGACTGGAGAAAAACCCACCGGATCGTCCAATCATTGCAGCGGGTTTGGCGAGTAGCGACCCGCAGACAGCGGCCTTCATGAAGGCGATTGCCGGATTGCCCCAAGGAGCGGTGATCTTGCCCGGCCTGGATCTTGCGCTCGATGACGAGTCCTGGTCGCATCTGGGTGTTGAACATCCCGAGCACCCACAGATTGGGTTGGCCGAAATTCTCCATCGACTTGACGTTGCGCGATCTGACGTTCGTCCGTTGCTGGAGGCGACGTCTGCACTCCAGCGAAATCGATTGCTCAGCGAAGCCATGCGACCGGCTGCAACGACGGCTGCGTGGCACAGGTATGCGGAGAAAACAGATACAGCCGACGTTGATGCTGCGCTTTCCGGAATCGAATATCTGGAAGCGCAAAGCGCACAGGACGAAGCTGAGGCGATTTCCCTGATCCTGCGTGGAGCGGCGGAAGACGAGTCGACAACAGCCGCTTTGGTTACGCCAGACCGTACACTGGCGCGTCGAGTGGCAGTACGCCTGGAAGCATGGGGCATCCGCATTGACGACTCGGCGGGGCGCCCTTTGATGAAAACCGTTCCCGGAACATTCCTTGACCTCATTCTGGAATGTTTTGAGACGGAATTCGCGCCGACGACAGTGGTGGCACTTCTGAAGCATCCCCTGACGCGACTTGGGTTGTCGCCGGGTGATGCGCGTCGCGGTGCGGTTGCGCTCGAGTTATTGGCATTTCGGCAAATTTATCTCGGTAAGGGATTTGTCGCTATTCGGCCGTCGCTTGAACGTGGCAGTATTTCTGCGATTGGTGACACGCATAGGGTGCACCCTGCTGTCAAAGCTTTGTCGAGCGATGATCGCGATATGGCGACACTGGTTCTTGACCGGCTTGAGGTCGCAGTTGCGCCTTTGCGCGATCTTGAAATGGCTGAACGGGTTGTGGCGCTGCGGGATCTCGTTCGAGCCCATGTGCAGGTTGCAGAAGCGATCGCCGTGAACGATGAGGGTGAGAGCGGCAACCTTTGGGGTGGTGAAGCGGGTGAGGCGGCTTCGTACTTCTTCTCCACTATTCTGGAAGACACGGGCCCGCAGCCTGAACTTGTTCCTGCCGACTATCCTTCGTTCTTCAGGGCGTTGGTGTCGGGTGAAGTCGTGCGGCCACGTTTGCCGGTGCATCCCCGCCTGTCGATCTGGGGGCCGCTTGAGGCGCGTCTGCAGCAGGCGGACATCATGATCCTTGGTGGTCTGAACGATGGTAAGTGGCCGAACCTTGCGGACCCGGATCCCTGGATCAATCGCCCTATGCGGACGCAAATTGGCCTGCCCCCGCCGGAACGAAAGATCGGACTTTCGGCGCATGACTTCACCCAGTTGGCGGCGGCGCCACGCGTCTATCTCACACGTGCAGCGAAGGTGGATGGTGTTCCGACGGTTCCGTCACGTTGGTTGATGCGTCTGGAAGCGGTTCTCAAGGGGCTTGGCCGTGCGGACGATATTCGCCCGAATGTTTCTGACGGTGCGGCATGGCTGCAATGGGCCGAAAGCCGCGATGAGATCAAGGAACGCAAACCGGTCAAGGCACCGCGACCGACACCTCCTGTCGATATGCGGCCGCGCCAGATGAGTGTGACACGGATCGAAAGCTGGTTGGGCAATCCTTACAGCGTGTTTGCGCGGTCGATCCTGAAGCTTACTCCACTGGACGCGCTGGAAGCTGCGCCTGATATGGCGACACGTGGCCGGATCATTCACGAGGCTCTACACCGTTTTACGGTCCGACACCCTATCACCATGCCGCAGGATGCGGCGAAGGTCGTGATGGGGTGTGCTGATGAAATTCTGAACGAGTATGTGGCGCATCCCCGAGTGGCTGCTTTCTGGCGTCCGCGCATTCGCCGGTTTGCGGAATGGTTTGCTGCGACTGAACCACGGCGACGGGGTGATGTTTCCCGGATTGTGACGGAGGTTGGCGGACAATGCCGGATTGCATTGCCAGATGGAGATTTTATCCTGACCGCGAGAGCGGACCGCATCGATGTCGCCGAGGATGGACGCGTCCTGATCTACGATTACAAAAGCGGTACGGCTCCTTCGGAAAGCCATGTGGTGAACGGCGTGTCGCCGCAACTGCCTCTGGAAGCCGCAATTGTTCATGCCGGCGGGTTCGAAACCATCGACGCGACCACGGTTTCCGGGCTGACCTACATCTCTGCAAGTGGTGGAGAACCACCGGGAGAGGAAAGGCTCATCAAAAAAGTACCTGCTGACGATCTAGCAAAGAATGCGCTCAGCGAGCTGACACGACTGGTTGCGGACTATGACCGCCCGGAGACGGATTATCGTGCCGTACGACGGGCAGCATTCGCCAATGCCTATCGATATGACGATTATGCGCATCTTGCGCGCGTCCAGGAATGGTCGCTGGGAGATGGCGATGACGGATAACACTGTAAACCTGACGCCTGAACTTGCGGAGACCAATATCAATCAGGCACGTGCTGCGTCACCGACGGCTTCTGCATGGGTGAGTGCCAATGCAGGAACCGGAAAGACCTACGTCTTGACGCGTCGGGTGCTGCGGTTGCTGTTGAATGGCACACCGCCAGATCGAATTTTGTGTCTTACGTATACAAATGCAGCCGCTGCCGAGATGTCGCGGCGTGTTTTTGATGAGCTTGCGGAATGGGCTGTGACAGCGCCGGATGCACTGTTGGACACGTTGACGAAATTGGAAGGAAAGACACCGTCCGCCGAGCAACGTGCGTTGGCACCGACATTGTTTGCTCGCGCGATCGAGACGCCGGGTGGTCTGAAGGTGCAGACGATTCACGCGTTTTGCGAACGCTTGTTGCAGCGCTTTCCGCTTGAGGCTGGTGTCACGCCAGATTTCACAATTCTCGATGAAGACGAGCAGCGCAGCATTCTGTCCCAGAGTATCGATCAGGTTTTGGCCAACGCCACGGCAGCGCCCGACAGCCGTTTGTATGCGGCCATGATCCAGTCCGTGACGTATGCGGCGGACGATAGTTTCGATCAGTTGTTGCGGACTGTGCTTGGCAAGCGTGAGACGTTGCTTGACCTTCTGCAGGCGGGCGCGACGCATGACGATCCGATTGACGGCATTGCGGTACGACTGAAAGCGGATATGGGGCTGGCCGAGACGGCGACACTCGCGACGGTCGACGCTGCACGCCTTGCGGTGATTGATGACGTGTTCGCGCAGCAGGCTGTTCCTGTCTTGCAAGAGGGCACAAAAACGGATGTGTCCCGCGCCGGGGAATTATCGCAATTTTTATCTGCCGCGTCGCCGATTGACGGCCTTGCTGCACTCACCAGTTTCTTCATGACAAGTGCGGGAGGAGCACGGAAATCATTGATGACGAAGAAGCCGTCGGAAGCGCATCCGGCTATCAGTGCCCGGCTTCTCGATGCGCAACAAGAGTTTGTCGCATTGACGGATCAGGCGGGGGCGCTGCGTGTTGTGGAGGCGACAACGTCGATCATGCGGCTCGCGGATGCGATCTTCCAGCGTTATACGGAGGCGAAACGTCGCCGTGCCGCGCTGGACTACGATGACCTTATTCTCAAAACGGTCATGTTGCTTGGTTCTCAGCAGGACGCGCAATGGGTGTTGTACAAACTGGACAATGGTCTTGAGCACATTCTTGTCGATGAAGCGCAGGATACGAGCCCGGTGCAGTGGCGGATCGTATCTCGGTTGGCTGAAGAATTCTTCTCCGGCCACGGTGTAACGGAGAAGACGCGTACACTCTTCGCGGTTGGGGATGAGAAACAATCCATCTACGGATTTCAGGGCGCGCGCCCGGAAATGTTTGCCGAGATGGGGCGGGTGTTCCGCGCGCGGGCTGCTGATGTTGGTCACGATTTGCATGCTGTTCCGCTGACAATGTCGTTTCGGACGGTCGCGCCGGTTCTCGCGGCCGTCGACGCCACGTTTGCGGCGCCGGACGCTCGTCGTGGTCTTACCGCGGGGGATGAGGCCATTCATCATGCGGCGTTTCGGGCTGCGGACGCCGGTCTGGTTGAGTTATGGCCCACGGAAAAGCCGGAAGAACTCTCCGATGTCAGTGCGTGGCGGCCACTGGATGAGCAGAGCGTGTCGTTGCCGATCGAGCGTTTGGCGGGCCGAATTGCTGCGCAGATCAAGTCATGGACGGACACAGGTGAACGTCTCCCGTCCACCGGGAAAGCAATTACACCTGGGGATGTACTCATCCTGGTTCGACGCCGCAATCCGGTGGCCTCAGCGATGATCCGGGCCTTGAAGAGTGCGGGTATTGCAGTGGCTGGGGCTGATCGTATCCGGATCACGGAGCAGATCGCGGTCATGGACATGATGGCGCTTGGGGACTTTGTGCTGTTGCCGTCTGATGACCTGGCGCTAGCGACGATTTTGAAGAGTCCGCTGTTCGGACTTGATGATGATGATCTTCTTCGCATTGGCGGGAGGCGCAAGGGTTCGTTGTGGCATGCGTTACTGGCTGCTGCGGGTGCAGGCGGGGCGTATCACGATACGGTTGAAACGCTCAAGAGATGGCGCGCGCGCGCGGACTATGCACCTCCGTTCGAATTTTTCTCTTCTATCCTCGATCGGGATGGCAGGCGGAGTGAGATGCTTGCGCGTCTTGGGCCGGAAGCCGGGGATGCATTGGATGAATTTCTCAACCAGGCCATCCAGTTTGATCACAACCATCCGCCTTCGCTTCAGGGATTTCTGACATCGCTGCGTGATGGTGATCTACAGATCAAGCGTGACATGGAGCAGGGCCGCGACGAGGTGCGGATCATGACGGTGCATGGTGCGAAAGGTCTTGAGGCACCAATTGTTTTTCTTCCCGATACGTGCGGCGTGGTTTCTGGTGGCCGTGGTCCAACGGTTGTTTCATTGCCGCAGAAACCGGCCAACGAAAACGATAGCCGGACGCATGTCGGGGAACCGTTCGTGTGGAGCATCAAAGGCACGTCCGATGTCACAGCCGTTCGGGAGGCGAAGAACAAGGTCAGAGACCTGGATGATCAGGAATACCGGCGTCTCCTGTATGTGGCGATGACGCGTGCGCGCGACCGGCTCTACATTGCAGGTTATGAAGGCAAGAACACACCACCTGCCAACTGCTGGTACAATCTGGTAGCCGATGCGCTGAAGCCGGTCATGCAAGAGATTGTCGTCTCGCCAGATCGGGTCGTGTGGCGGATGGAAAAAGGGGCAGAGGGTTCGCAAACCGTACCGTTGGATGGGATTGAGGCTTTGCCCGTTACGCCTCCCAAACCGGACTGGATGACACAGCCCGCGCGCGCAGAGAAGATACGTTCGATTCCCATCATGCCGTCGCGGATCATGCCGCACGAAGACGATCAGACGGCGTTGGACGGATCGGAGGTTGCGATAGACCTCGCATCCGATACACCAGCCTCGCCGTTGCAGATGGCGGACAACCGGCGGTTTCAGCGCGGGGTTCTGACGCATGCGTTATTACAACATTTGCCATCCCTGCCTGAAGAGAGGCGCCGGGCCGCTGCAGAGCGTTTCATGGAGGCACGGGGGCACGATCTGACGGATCGCCTCAGGCGCAGTGTTGTTGATGAAACACTCGCCATTCTTGAGGCCCCAGCATATGCGCCACTCTTCAGCGCATCATCGCGTGCTGAAGTGGCGATTGCTGCGGAGATCGAAAACCCGAAAAAGGGCGGACGAGCTCTTTATGTGACGGGCACAATCGACCGATTGATCGTGAATCATGATGTCGTGCATTTCGTCGATTACAAAACCAATCGTCCGCCGCCGCGGGAAGAAGGGGATGTGATTGCGGCCTATATTGCTCAACTGGCAGCCTATCGCCTTGTTCTGGCTCAACTTTATCCGGGGCGAACGCTTCGAGCATCACTTTTGTGGACTGATGGAGCGCGAATCATGACAATCCCGGATGAACGACTGGATGACGTGGAACCCCTGTTATGGTCTTCGACGCGCGGCCTTGAAGATGCCGCTACATCATCCTACGTGAAGGTGAGTTGACCCAAACCCCAAACCTTGCTCGCAAAGCAGGGTCGAGCATTCCACAGGAGAACTATCCATGAGCACTGCGCCCGTAACAGACGCCAGTTTTGAAGACGATGTGATCAAGGCTTCCGGTCCGGTTGTCGTTGATTTCTGGGCGGAGTGGTGTGGCCCGTGCAAGGCGATTGGCCCGGCACTGGAAGAGATTTCAACCGAGATGGGCGATGCGGTAAAAATCACCAAGATCAATATTGATGAAAACCCGAATATCGCGACGAAGTATGGCATTCGCTCCATTCCGACTCTGATGGTGTTTCAGGACGGAGAAGTGAAATCCACGCAAACCGGCGCTCTGCCAAAAGGCAAGCTGGAAGAGTGGATCAAGGGCAGCATGTAAATCTAACGACCACGCGTTTTACTGAAAAACCCGGCGATTATGCCGGGTTTTTTATTTGTCAGCCTCTTTCGCCAGCACCATCCCGGCGAGATGGAGTGAGCCACAGATGAGGACGCGGACCGGACCATCGTTTTGGCGTGCGATCCAGTCGAGCGCACCTTCAACGGATGACATGGCGTGGGCTTCGATACCGTGCGCTTCTCCTGCTCCGACGATAACTGCTGGTTCCAGTGATGGAGCGGTTGCATTCTGTACGTCGGGAATTTTTATTGCCGAGATGGTTCGCACAAGACCACGAAACGGGCTGACGAAATTTTCTGCGTTCTTTGATGCCAGCATACCGACGACCATATAGAGCGGCAAGGAGGTCACCTCTTCGAGATCAGCCATGGCGGACGCGAGCGCTTTGGCGGCGGCTGCGTTATGTCCGCCATCAACCCAGATCTCGGATCCAGGTGGCAGGTCTGCACCGCACGTATCCGGGGCAATCCGTTGCAATCGGCCGGGCCATGACACGGTTGCAAGTCCCTGTTCCAGATGGCGATCGGTGATAGACACATTTCCTAATCGGCGGTCCAGCGCAAGAGCTGCCGCAACAGCCACACCGGCATTTTCGATTTGATGACGGCCTTGCAAAACGGGCAATTGCAGGTCGCGAAGATGGTTCTCGTTCTGGAACACAAGGCGGCCGTGTTGCTCGTAGGCGTCCCAGTCACGACCTGCGGCATGGATTGGTGCCTTCAAGTGCTCGGCATACCGTTCGATGGTGCCGTAAGCGTCGTCGTCCTGTCTGGCAACAATGACGGGTATGCCCGCCTTCAGAATGCCAGCCTTTTCCCGTGCGATATCACCAATGGTGCTTCCTAAGAACTCTGCATGATCGACAGCGATCGGAGTGATGATCGTCAGTACCGGTGCCGCTACGACGTTGGTTGCATCGAGCCGCCCACCAAGACCGGTTTCCAACAGAACGACATCTGCAGGCACTTGCGTGAATGCAAGGAAGGCGGCGGCTGTTTCGGCTTCGAAGGGGGTGGCCGGGATCGTTTCGGCAACGGCGGCAACCTGTTTGAGGACGTCCGTCAACCGGGCTTCCGAGATTGGTTCTGGGCCGTCCGACCCGGCAATGTGGATACTCTCGTGGAGTGTTGTGAGGTACGGCGACGTGTAGGCGTGAACACGTGCACCCGCAGCTTGCAGGATTGCACTCAGGAATGCGAGCGTTGAGCCCTTGCCGTTGGTTCCGGCAATGTGGACGACTGGTGGGAGTGTTTGCTGCGGGTTTCCAAGCGCAGCCAGAAATATGTGCATTGTTTCCAGTGACAGATCGATTTTTGATCGCCCGGTTTGTGCAGCGTGCGTGCGAATGGCCTGCAATATGCTCCGGCTGTCGCGGTCTTGAAGCCGGTCAGTCATTGGAAACCTGTACTATCGGACCCTATGCTTGGGTCTGCAGTTGGGAAATGCGTCAGGCTGATGGTTGCGTCTTTGGATCAGTGTCACCGGTTCCAGATGTCTCGTCTGATGCGGCAGCGACTGCATCATCTTCGGCGTCCGGCGTGATCGTTGCGTTGCCGTCGTCGTCGCTGTTCAGGTGGATACTGTGCCCGTTCATTTGTGCAACGCCATTGCCGATATGGCTTTCAGCCTTGGCAATCTTCGCGTCAGCGGCGGGTTCGCGCATAAGAATGTGACATAGGCGTGCAAGCGTATCGCGCATGTCGTGACGGTGCACGACCATGTCGACCATCCCGTGTTCCAGGAGATACTCCGAACGCTGAAACCCTTCTGGCAATTGCTCGCGGATGGTCTGTTCTATAACGCGAGGGCCGGCAAATCCGATTAGCGCTCCGGGTTCAGCAATGTGAATGTCGCCGAGCATGGCATAGGACGCGGTAACGCCGCCAGTCGTCGGGTGTGTCAGGACCACGATGTAGGGCAGAGCTGCGTCGCGGAGTTTTTGCACAGCGACTGTCGTGCGTGGCATCTGCATAAGGGACAGAATGCCTTCCTGCATGCGTGCGCCGCCGGATGCTGCAAACATGATGAAGGGAGATTTAAGCTCAACCGCTCGCAGCATGCCTGTCACGACAGCTTCACCGGCTGCCATGCCAAGTGATCCACCCATGAACTTGAAGTCCTGCACCGCGACAACGGCTGGAATATCATCAAGCATACCTTCGCCGACAAGCACAGCATCGTCGAGGGATGTCTGATCGCGGGCGGCCTTCAGACGGTCCGTATACTTTTTCTCGTCACGAAACTTGAGAGGATCGAGAGGTACGCCAGGAACTTCGACCTTTTCGTATGCGCCATCATCGAAAACACTCTTGAGACGCGTCTCCGCTGCCATGCGCATGTGGAAGTCTGATCCGGGCACAACAAACTGGTTGGCTTCCAGATCCTTGTAGAAAACCATCTGTCCGGATTGCGGGCACTTCACCCACAGATCGTCGGGGGTGTCTGACTTTTGCCAGATACCCCGAATTTTCGGACGGACAACGTTATTGATCCAGTTCACTGACCTGACGCCTCTCGGGACGATTAAAATGTAGCGGCTCTGCGATGGTGCCGATTTGTCTCTAGTCTAACCGCCCCGAACGGCCTGGGAAAGCTCACCGACCAGTTTCAACACGGCTGAAACCGTTTTTTCTGTTGCTTTCCCCTTATTATCAAGGGTTTCCGTGATCGCATTAACCAAAGCGGAGCCAACCACCACCCCATCACCGGTTGCTGCAATGTCGCGCGCCTGCTCCGGTGTCTTGACCCCAAATCCGACCGCTATTGGCAAATGGGTCTTTGCCCGGATTTTTTCAACCCTTGCGCGCACGTCGTCCGGGTTGGGAGCTGCGGTGCCGGTTATACCCATTATCGAAACGTAGTATACGAACCCACTGGTGTTATTCAGCACGGCGGGAAGCCGGTTTTCGTCTGTCGTCGGTGTTGCGAGGCGGATGAAATTAATGTTGTGTTTCATCGCGGGGAGACACAATTCGTCGTCGGCTTCCGGTGGCATATCGACAATGATCAAGCCATCAACACCTGCCGCTTCAGCGTCGACAAGGAATTGTTCCGTTGGGTAGACGTAGATCGGATTGAAATATCCCATCAAAACGATTGGCGTGTCGCTATCGCTTTCACGAAATGTGCGGACCATATCGAGTGTCTTGCGGACATTTTCGCCGGCTTTCAATGCGCGCTGAGACGATGCCTGAATCGCGGGACCGTCCGCCATCGGGTCAGAAAACGGCATTCCAAGTTCGATGACGTCAGCGCCGGCCCCCGGCAAACCCATCAAAATGGATTTCGAAGTTTCGTGATCCGGATCACCGGCTGTCACGAAGGTGACAAGCGCCGAGCGGCCTTCGTCTTTCAACTTTGCGAACCGACGGTCGATCCGTGTTTCTTTCATCATGTCGGATGTCATTCCATCAGTTCGTTTTAATCGAGCTCTCAGCGAGCTATCTGTTCGTCTGCTTCGGGCGCGTTATATGTCCATGCCGAGATGCTCTGCAACGGCGAAGATATCCTTATCGCCCCGACCGCAGAGGTTCATGACAATGATCTGGTTCTTGTCCATCGTTGGGGCGAGTTTCTGAACGTAAGACAATGCGTGGGCTGGCTCGAGAGCAGGTATGATGCCTTCGTGTTTCGTGCAGAGCTTGAAGGCCTCAAGGGCTTCCTTGTCAGTTGCGCCGACGTAATTCACGCGACCTGTTTCCTTGAGCCAGGAATGCTCCGGCCCGATACCTGGATAGTCGAGCCCTGCGGAGATGGAATACCCATCCTTGATCTGTCCATCTTCGTCCTGAAGCAGATAGGTGCGGTTTCCGTGAAGGACACCGGGTTTGCCACCGCGCAACGAGGCGCAATGCTCTCCACTTTCCACACCATGGCCTTCGGCTTCGACGCCGTAGATTGCAACGTCCGGATCATCCAGGAACGGATGAAAAAGGCCGATTGCGTTCGATCCGCCACCGATGCAGGCGACCAGCGCATCTGGCAAGCGACCGTTGCCTTCGTGTTCTTCGAGCTGCCAGCGGGTTTCGTGACCGATGATGGACTGGAAATTGCGGACCATCTCCGGGTAGGGGTGTGGGCCGGCTGCGGTGCCGATGATGTAGAAGGTGTCTTCGACGTTTGCCACCCAGTCCCGCAGTGCCTCGTTCATCGCGTCCTTGAGCGTTCCGGTTCCGGCTGTCACAGGTACGATTTCGGCACCGAGCAGGCGCATGCGGAAGACGTTCGGCTTTTGACGCTCGATATCGGTTGCGCCCATGTAAACGACGCAGGGCAGGCCAAAACGTGCGGCCACAGTTGCGACGGCGACGCCGTGTTGGCCAGCACCTGTTTCTGCGATAATTCGTTTCTTACCCATGCGGTTGGCAAGCTGAATCTGGCCGAGGCAGTTGTTGATCTTGTGTGAACCGGTATGGTTCAACTCATCGCGCTTGAAGTAGATCTTTGCGCCGCCGATGGCGTTTGTGAGCCGTTCTGCGAAATAAAGCGGGCTCGGGCGACCGGCGTAATGCTTGTTCAGATGATCCAGTTCGGCCTTGAATTCGGGGTCGACCTTGGCTGCCTCGTACGCCTTTTCCAGGTCGAGAATCAGCGGCATCAGCGTTTCGGCGACATATCGTCCGCCGAAGATGCCGAAGTGTCCCTGTTCGTCCGGTCCGGTGCGGTAGCTGTTCAGCTTTGCATCCTCAGGCGTCGACATGTGATTTCACTCCTTGAACAGATTGCGTTGCGGACTTTGCGGCGGCAATGAACGCGGCGATGAGTGCTTCGTCCTTTATGCCCCGCGCGCACTCAACGCCTGACGATACGTCGACGGCTGTAGCACCGGTTTTGCGAATGGCTGCTCCAACATTGTTTGTGTTGAGTCCGCCGGACAGCATCCAGGGTTGGGTGTGATCGTGCGCTTCGAGTAAGCTCCAGTCGAACTGTTCGCCATTCCCACCGGGCAACGTGGTGTTTCCATCTGAAGTTGATATGACTGAGGGTTTGGCGTCGAACAAGATCATGTCTGCACTACGCGCGTAACGGCGCGCGTCAACCACGTCCTCGGACGTGGCAACTTTCAACGCTTTCATGATCGAAGCGTCCGTGCGCTGGCGGATTTCAGCAATGCGTTCTGGTGTTTCCGAGCCGTGGAGTTGAATGATGTCGGGTTGCACGCTTGCGATCACGTCATTCAACAGTGCGTCGTCCGGATCGACAAACAGGGCTACAATCCTGGCCTTGCCGCGGGCCAGATCCGCCAAGGCGATTGCGTCCGTTACGTCGATGTTTCGAGGACTTGGAGCGTAAAAGACCAGACCCACATAGTTCACGCCCGCAGCCAGCGCCGCGTTGAGCGTCGCAGCAGTTTTTAGTCCGCAAATTTTGACGTCAACCGGCATTGGATCTTGAACAACTTGTAAATGGGTAGAAACGGGATGTTATCATAACCACTGCGCGTTCACCCGTGAAACTAGGGGATCGTCGAATGCGTGTCTAACGCAAAGCAAATAGCGCAGCAGCGGCTTTTGACGCAGGCTTACCGTTCTCAGGTTGCGGGTGAGAGCCTTGTCAGGCTGCAGGCAAGCCGGGACGAACGGTCATGTCGCGTTCACCTGTCAGGCGATCTGCTTCCTGCTTCCATTTGTATGCTTCGCGTGTGCGTTGCCGTGCTGTTTTGCGCCACTTGCCCTGCGAGAACCAGGATGCGGCGCCACCAAGGATCATACCAAAGAACAAAGCTGCGAACATGTATATGAAGAACGGAGCGTTGATGGAAAACACGGGGTTTTCCGGTTTGAACGGATCAAGCACCAGCGTCACATCGTGACGGTTCGCAACGGCGAGGGTGACGAAGAATATTGCAGAAATCGCCATGATAACGAGCTTCGCAAGGCGCCAGATCAGACCCATTTTTCTCTACCTTCAAGTTTGGGAGTATCCCGCGTCCCTGTGTCCTCAGGTCTGTGCAGCCTTTAAATGGCGACCTGAAAACGTTTCAATTTGAAAACATCAGAACTTCAAGCATTCATCGCGTTGAATTCTGCTTCCTCACCATCCCTGTTCAACCGTTCGCGTAATTCTTTGCCGGTCTTGAAAAACGGTACATACTTTTCTTCCACCAGAACGGGTTCGCCTGTTCTTGGATTGCGTCCGCGCCGCGCTGCGCGATGCTTGACAGTGAACGCTCCAAACCCTCGTAACTCGACCCGGTCACCGCGTGCGAGTGCATCTGTAATTTCTTCCAGAATGACGTTAACAATCTGTTCAACGTCCTTGTGAAGCAGATGCTGGTTGGCGGCCGCAATACGCTGAACCAACTCCGACTTGATCATCATTTACCCCTACTGACAAACAACACGATGTCATTGTTCTGGCTGCTTTATTGGCTGGGAACCTGCCAAACGGAGAGCAGACCGTCAAGCCGCAGACGCTGTAACAGTGGTTCGTTTTTCAGGGCTTGCGCCAGATCGGTGTCAGCAAAGCCCAACATGCTGGCGATCCTTGAGAAAAGGCCCAGTCCGCTGGCGTCACTGGCTGGGGTCCAGGCTTCGACAGGCAGGTCCACCTTGATGTTGCGCTGGCCTTCGAGCCAGGCAATAGCTTCGGCTTCACCGCCTAATTCATCGACCAGTTTCAGGGTTTGTGCCACGCGGCCCGAGTAAATCCGTCCGTTGACGAGGCCGGGCACCTCGGTTTCGGTGATCTTGCGACGTTCCTTGACGAGATCGATGAACCAGCGATGGGACTCAGCGACCATTTCCTCGACCAGGGCGCGGCTTTCGCCGTCCAATGGTTTGAACATGGACGGACTGGCCTTGAGTGTCCCGCTTTTCATTTCGTTCATGCGGACGCCGAGCTTTTCCAGAACGCCATGCACTTCGGCCCATTGAAAAATCACGCCTACCGAGCCAGTGATGCTGTTGCCACGCGCGACGATCCGATCGCTGGCAATGCCCACGATGTAGGCTGCAGACGCTGCGACAGTGCCGAACACTGCGACCACCGGTTTCTTTTCGGAAATCCGGCGGATGGATTCGTAGAGCGCTTCGCCGCCAGTGGTCGTTCCGCCGGGGCTGTTGACGCGCAAGAGCACCGCTTTCACGTGATCTGCTTTTGCGATTTCATCCAGCATCTTGAGCTGGCGGTGGTCTTCCGTGATCAGACCTGAAATCGAAACGCGGGCGATCTGTTCTTTTGTGCCGAGGCCAGTGTTGCTGGCTATTCGGCCAAATATAGCAGCGATCGCGACAACTGCGGCAACGATTGCAATGATGCGCCACTTGCCGGCGCGGCGGCGCAATTGACGTCGTTCGACAACGGCTTCTGCATCTAGGGACACGGCAGGCAACTCCATCAACGGGTTTGGGGCAGCTCAAAAAAACAGCCACCGCAAATCCTGATACCACAGGACTGCGATGGCTGCACAGATACGATAGAATGGCAGGCGGGTGGTTTCTAGCTTTCGCTGTCGCCTTCGTCGCCTTCCTTCTGCTTGAGCGCGGCGCCCAGAATATCGCCGAGTGATGCGCCACTGTCGGATGACCCGAACTGAGCGACAGCTTCTTTTTCGTCGGCGATTTCGAGTGCCTTGATCGACAGGTTGACCTTGCGGGTCTTGTTGTCGATCGATGTGACAGCTGCATCGAGCTTCTGACCAACCGAGAAGCGTTCCGGTCGTTGTTCCGCACGATCACGGGACAGATCGGAACGGCGGATGTAGGACAATGCCTCGGTGTCTGCGATCACGACTTCCAGACCGCCATCCTCGACCTTGACGACTTCACATGTGACGCGGGTGCCACGGCGCAGATCGCCAGCGGCTTCGAGCGGGTCACCATCAAGCTGCTTGATGCCCAGCGAGATACGTTCCTTGTCCGGATCCACTTCAAGGATTACGGCGTTGACCATGTCACCCTTGTTATAATCGTTGATGGCTTCTTCGCCGGCACGGTTCCAGTCGATGTCTGACAGATGCACCATGCCGTCCACACCACCTTCGAGGCCGATAAACAGGCCGAACTCGGTGATGTTGCGAACTTCGCCTTCGACTTTCGTGCCGGGCTTGAATGTTTCCGCAAACTGCTCCCACGGATTTTCCTGCGTCTGCTTGAGGCCAAGCGAGATGCGTCGTTTCTGCGGATCCACTTCGAGAACCTGAACTTCCACTTCCTGGCTTGTCGCAACAATCTTGCCCGGGTGAACGTTCTTTTTCGTCCAGCTCATTTCCGAGACGTGGATGAGGCCTTCGACACCGGCTTCCAGTTCGACGAACGCACCGTAGTCGGCGATGTTCGTGACCTTGCCTGTAAAGCGCGCATCGATCGGGTATTTTGCTTCGATGCCTTCCCACGGATCAGCCTGGAGCTGTTTGATGCCGAGCGAGATGCGCTGGCTTTCCTGGTTGATACGAATGATCTGCACTTTTACATCTTCGCCGACGTTGACGATTTCGCTTGGGTGGCTGACACGGCGCCACGCCATGTCGGTCACGTGAAGCAGGCCATCAATGCCGCCGAGGTCGATAAATGCACCGTAGTCGGTGATGTTCTTGACGGTGCCTTCAATGATCTGACCCTCGGCCAGTTTGCCAACAATTTCCGTGCGCTGTTCTGCACGTGTTTCTTCCAGGATCGAACGACGCGAAACGACGATATTGCCGCGACGCTTGTCCATCTTGAGAATCTGGAATGGTTGAGGCGTGCGCATCAGCGGACCGATATCGCGAACCGGGCGCACATCCACCTGGCTGCCTGGCAGGAAGGCTACAGCGCCGTCGAGATCGACTGTGAAGCCGCCCTTGACCTTGTTGAAGATCATGCCTTCAACTTTTTCACCGTCTGCGAATTTTTTCTCCAGACGGATCCAGCTTTCTTCACGACGGGCTTTCTCACGCGAGAGTACCGCTTCACCGAGCGCATTTTCCACGCGCTCAAGGTAGACTTCGACCGTATCGCCTACTGAAATCGAAACATCGGATCCAGGGACGGAAAATTCCTTGAGAGGGACGCGCCCTTCTGTTTTCAGGCCCACGTCGACGACGGCGAGATCTTTCTCGATTGCGACGACGTTGCCTTTGACAACTGAGCCTTCAAGGAGCGTGTCCGATCCGAGGCTTTCTTCCAACATCGCTGCGAAGTCGGCGGTCGATGGGTTCATGCCATCCATGGATGACGTTGCGGTAGCGTTCATTAAAATTCCTGTTTGCGGTATCGCCTGATTGCGACACGGCGGGGGTTGGTGTTGCTGTTCAAGGGGTACGTGTCAGTCCATCGCGCGTGCGATGGCTCACCGAAACAGCCCTCATTCGTATTCGATTGTGGAATTCAGGGGACGGGTCTGCTGGGTGGTTGCGCAACACGTGCCCAATCACCCGTATGTTGTCCGATGAAAACGTAAAGAAGGGCACAACCGCAAGCGGCGCACCCGGCTTTAGCGTTCAAGCAGCCCTTCGATTGCTAAAAGTGCTGCCTGGAACGCTGCTTCTATATCCAAATCCGTGGTTTCCAGCAAGACCGCATCTTCGGCTTGCGCCAGAGGGGCAACCTCACGTTCCAGGTCACGGCGATCGCGGTTACGGATTTCGCCCTCAACCTGATCCCGCGTGACGTCAAAGGTCTTCGCGCGCAACTCATGATAGCGGCGCCGGGCACGCTCTTGCAGGGTTGCGGTTACAAACAATTTGGCACTGGCGTCCGGGCAGACGATGGTCCCGATATCGCGACCGTCAATCACGGCCCCAGGTGGCGTTGCGGCGAAATCCCTCTGATATTGCAGGATTGTGTCGCGGACTTCGGGAATGCGAGCCACTATGGAGGCTGCTTCTCCAACGCCACGATCGCGCAGAAACGGATCGTCCAGAGTGTCTGGATCCAGGTTTCGAGCTACCGCGGTGGCTGCCACCGCATCGCGAAGATCGCCGTTGGCGGCCAGCACGTCGCGGGCGACGGCCCGGTACAGCGTTCCTGTGTCGAGGTACCTCAAGCCGTAGTGCGCTGCGATGCGTTTGGCCAATGTGCCCTTGCCTGAGGCTGCTGGCCCATCGATTGCGATGATGAGAGGACGGGTCATGCGGTGCAGTCTCCGGTGGCACGAATATCGGCGCCAAGATCGTTCATGAGGTTGTTGAAGCCAGGAAAACTGGTTGCGATCATGGTTCCGTCGTCCACTGTGATGGGCTGTTCCGCAGCCAAACCCATGATCAGGAATGACATCGCGATGCGGTGATCCAACTCGGTTTCGACTTCGGCACCGCCGTTAACCGTTCCGTCTGGCCCGCAGCCGTGAACGGTTAACGTGGATTCGGTTTCGTCTGCCGTGACCCCGCAGGCTCGAAGCCCCTTCGCCGTCATGTCCAGGCGATCGCATTCCTTGACCCGGAGTTCTTCCAGTCCGGCCATGTGGGTGGGGCCATCTGCGAACGCGGCAACAACCGCAAGGACCGGATATTCGTCGATCATGGATGGTGCGCGATCATCGGGAACCGAGACGCCCTTGAGCGGCGATGAAACAACAATGAGATCGGCAACGTCCTCACCGCCTTCCTCGCGACGGTTCATGATTTCGATTTGTGCGCCCATTTCAGTAACCGTGGTGAGGAATCCGGTGCGCGTGTCGTTCATCAGGACGTTTGTGACGGTTAGTTTTGATTCGGGGATAATCAGTGCGGCTGCGATCAGGAACGCGGTCGAGCTCGGATCTCCCGGGACGTTGATGTGCAGGCCTTGGAGTGTCGGTTGTCCGATGACCGTAATTACGGTGCCTTCAGAACTGTCCGTTGTCTTCACCTGCGCCCCAAATGCCCGCAGCATGCGTTCTGTGTGATCGCGGGTTGGAATTGGTTCGACGACAGATGTCTCACCTGCTGCGTGCAGGCCAGCAAGCAGAACGGCTGATTTTACTTGTGCCGAGGGAACGGGCAGAACGTAACGGATCGGCACAAGATCGCCGGGGCCGGTGATTGTCAGAGGTAATGTGCCTTTGGCGTTCGATTCAGAGCCGTCGACTTGCAATCCCATATCCCGCAGAGGGTTGAGAACGCGTTCCATCGGACGTTTTGAAAGTGACGCGTCGCCGATCAGTTTTGCCTGGAAATTCTGGCCTGCAAGAACGCCCATCATCAGCCGTACTGCGGTGCCGGAGTTTCCGAAATCGAGAGGCGTGTCCGGCCTTCGAAGGCCGCCAATGCCGCGACCAACCACACGCCATTGCTCCGCATGCTCCGTGACGGGAACCCCCATTGCCCGCAGGGCATCTGCTGTTGCAACAACATCCTCGGAGCGCAAAAGGCCGTCTATGGTTGTCTCGCCGATCGCGAGGGCCCCGAACAAGAGCGCGCGGTGAGACATCGACTTGTCGCCGGGCGCACGAATCTCGCCTGCGAGCGGTCCCCCGCGTCGCGCGACCAGTGGTTCGGACATTTTGAAGACCTCAGTTCGGAGTGTGCCGGGGTACAGATTTGACCATTGTGCCCGGAGCTTGCTGGCAAATAACAATGGGTTGGGCGGGACTGTCAACGCGTCGGTTCTTGCCGGGTGCCATCACGAAGGTTTTGACAGTCGATCCCGTGTCGTGGCAAGGGAGCGTCAATCCAATTTTCAGTTGTTCCCAGAACCCGAAAGAGGCCACCAATGTCGCAGAAAGCTGCGCGCGGCACAAAACGCACCTGCCAAGGATGCGCTGCTCGATTTTATGATCTTGAAAACACTCCGATCGTCTGTCCGATGTGCGAGGCGGAGTTCAAACTGGCTCCTGCCGATATAAAGGAAGAGGATATCGAGGTTGAAGAGGTCGATACTCCTGTCGCCGCTGCCGCAGTTCCCGTCGATGAACCGGATGTGGTGGATGAAGAAGCTGATGAACTTGCAGACATCGAGACAGATGATGTCGATCTTCCGAGCAGTGAGGATGACAATACTTTCATCGAAGACGACGAAGATCCGAACGCAAGCGTGTCGGCAATCGTCCCAACAAAGTCTAGCGGCGACGATAACTGAGACATGACCAAGTCGTCGGTATAAATTATTCGATCAAGACTTGATGTTTTTCCACAGTCTTGAGCCCGCCGCAGACCCTGCGGCGGGCTTTTTGTTTTGATTTTTAAAGATTTTGACCGAAATATTTGCTGCAATTGACTCGAATACTATGGATTTTGCTTTCAGCGCGAGTCATGATGATCTCTCGTTATCTCATGTATACACGGATTTTCTTATGTAATTCGTCAGTATCAGATCGTGAGATTTCAAGTTAAATTGGGGCTGCAACAAATAAATGCTTGTTGCAAGACTTGGAGTTTGAAATGCTGGATAAGCGGAACATGGACAATTCGTCCGAATGCGGCACAATCCTAAGCCCGAATGACCCCGCCTTCCTGCACGATCGTATCCAACGTTACTATACCAAACGTGTCGAGGAAGCCTGGGCAGGTGGGCATCCGATGAAGGGACGATCGCCGCAGCCGGGCGACATACAGCTTCGCACGAACGACTACCTTTGCCTTGCCGGTCATCCGATGGTCATCGCCGCGGAAATCAAAGCCCTGCGGGCTGACGGGCATGGTGCAGCTGTTTCCCGGGTCTGGCTGCATCAGGAGAAGGATACTCTCTCTGTCTTTGAAGAACGGCTGGCCGGCGTTGTTCAGGCGGAAGAAACGGTGCTTTGCAACTCCGGGTATTGCGCCAATGTCGGGTTGATCCAGGCCATTACCGAGCCAAATGCGCCTGTGTATATGGACATGAAGGCGCACATTTCCCTTTGGGAAGGTGTCTCAAGCGCGAAAGCTACGGCCGTTCCGTTTCGCCATAACAGCGCTGACCACCTTGAGCGACAAATTAAAAAGCATGGTGCTGGCGTGGTTTGTGTCGACGCGCTTTACAGCACGGACGGGAACGTCAGTCCGCTTGCGGACATTCTGGACATTGTTGAACGACACGGGTGCGTTCTGGTTGTTGATGAAACGCATTCCTTTGGCGCGCACGGCAAGGATGGTGGTGGACTTTGTGTTGCCCTTGGCATTGCGGATCGTGTGCATTTCCGCACGATCGGTCTGTCGAAAGCCGTTGCCAGTCGGGGCGGTGCGATAGCGTGCTCGTCCCGCAATGCGGAGTACTTCAGGTATGAAGCTTTCCCGGTGATATTCAGTACCTCGGTGCTTCAGCACGAGGTTGCCGGCTACAACGCTGTTCTGGACGTCATTCAGAAGGAAACATGGCGACGGGACCGGCTACATAAAAGCCATGCCTACCTTCGGGATGCTCTGGATAAACTTGGCTATAATGTCGATGCATCGCAGCATCAGATCATTGCGCTCGAGGCGGGAAACCAGCTCGATACAATCAAGTTTCGAGATGCCCTCGAGTCTCGTGGCGTATTTGGAGCGATTTTCTTTCCGCCGGCTACACCGGAGAAGCGTTGTCTGATCCGGTTCACCGTGAACTGCGGGCACACACGCCAGGAGCTGGATCACGTGATTTCCGTATGCCGAGACATCCGGGACGAGGTTGATCTCGCAAACTGGCCGTCGACAAGACGCAAAAGCAAGACGCTTGCTCCCGTTAAAGATCATCCGAAACGGGCACGTGAAGCGGCATAGAACGGCAAGATATGGGATGATCGGCTTTCCGGCCTATTGTTCAGGGTGTGTTCGATTTAAATGGCGATGCCGCGATGCCAGTGGAACGACTTGGGTCGTGGCGTCATGAGTCCATTTGAATCAGGCGCGCTATAGGGTGCGTGCTGATGACCGTTCAAGACCTTTGCATACGGTTACTTAGATCATCCACGGACGTGTCTGCGGGAACAGACGGGAGCGTGATGGTGAATTCTGCTCCTTTTCCTGGGGCAGACCGACATGACAGCGTACCGTCGAAGCTTTCGACGACAAACTTCGAAAATGCCAAACCGATACCTGTGCCCTGGCCTTGCTTCACGCCTGTAAAAAAAGGCACGAAAATGTGAGGTAGAATGTCTGGTGGGATACCTGGACCGTTGTCTGCAACGATGACCTTGTTCGTTGCAGCCCCTTTTTCCAGGCGAATGGTAATTTGCCCGCCCCCCGAAGCCTCCAGCGCGCGTAGTCCGTTTTTGAGCAGATTGAAAAGTGTGTGAACCAGCAGCAGATCTGATCCGAAGAATTCAAAATCATCTTCACTGTCAAACACGACGCGTTCACTTTCGCCCGGACGGAAGTGATATCTATGAAGCGTATCCGTGATAACGCCATGTACGGAGTGCTTGTCGAAAATTCCAGCCGAGAGGTTTTCCTGCCCGGCATTGACCAGAAGCATGTCGATGACAAGGTTCGCAGACTGCGTGTGATCTCGAATACGTTCCATCGAGGAGCGCAATCCGCCAGCCTGTCGTGAGCTCAATCGACTGCCTTCATAACCGTTCTGGAGGGCCCACTCCAAGGCTTCTGTCAGCTTGGGAATGTGTTTATTGGCCCGTTCTGCATCGAACTTTATGCCGAGCAGCGGCGTCCGCATCTCATGGGCGATGTGGCTTGCAAGGCGTGACGCGGCCTGCATTTTTTCATCTGCAATCCGGCTGTCGCTGTAGTTCAAGGCCACGAGGCCAGTAAGGGCAAAGGCCACGATCGGTATCAATTGCAGTGCATCCGGCGGTATCGGTGCGCCCCCTGTCGTGAAATGGAATGTCAGCCATCCGAGCACCGAGCCAACCACGGCGACAACAATCATGTTCACGCTGTCATACAACAGGGCCATGTAAACGAATGCCGCCATGGTCGACACTTGCCATACCGTGCTGGCATCGTTCATGAGCAACATGAAAACAAAGAAGAACGGCAATGCAAAGATGAACGATATATAGGAGTAGGCTGGGAGGTAGCGGCGCCAGGCAGGTGGCCAATGATCCGAAAAGCCAAGTGCCAGACTTACCAGAAATCCGCAGGCGCGTAGTGACGGACTCTCGTAGGCTTGCGGCGAGATCCACGTATAAAGAACAAAGAACAGTGGAAATCCGATGATTCCCAGGAATGCCGCCATCTGAACCTTATAAGCTGCAAGTGTGTGAAATGCGACGTAACGGCCCCATATCCTGCGCACAAATCTGATACTTGCCAACGCAGGACGAAACCGCCGAAGCCGTTCGATCGAAGCGAAAGATGAGCGCATGGTTTCTTAAATCCGGGGAGTTGCGGACCGGTTTGAGGCCCAAGTGGAACAGCCAAGACCTGTGTATTCTGTTCAAACACACTAGGATTGGCTTTATTGCACAAATTCGTGCAAGAGAACTTGCAAGAATGAGTGCATGCGGGTGATTACATGTTGCCTGTTTGACAAACGAGAAACACTTCTGACGAAATGCTTCCATTTTACCATCCAACATCTATTGTCGCGCTGGATGACGATCCGCTGTTCTTGGAAAGCTTTGCGTTCCATTTTGGCGATGATTTCGTCTGCAAAACGTTCACTCAACCAGAGAAAGCCCTTGGTTTCTTCGAGGAAACGCGTGCGTTCCAGACACTTGGTGAGGACTTTTTCTCTTCGGACACCGGTTTGCTGGATCGTGTCGGGCAAAGTTCTGCAGACCAGTTGATCAAGATGGATGGGCAGCAACTGTCCGGTGTCATGAGCAACCCGGGGCGGTTTCAGCAGATTTCCTTGCTGGTTGTCGACTATGCAATGCCCGGCATGAACGGTGTTGAAGTCTGTCGGCGGTTGAAGGGTCATCCGGCGCGCAAAATTCTCCTTACCGGGAAGGCCGGTGAAGAAACTGCGGTCAAAGCGTTCAACGAAGGTATTATTGATTGCTTCCTGATGAAACAGATGGCGGATCTGCCGCGTGTGCTGGATCAGGAAATGCGCCAGTTGCAGCGTAAGTATTTCCTTGATCTGACTGCGCCGCTGCAAATGGCACTTGGTGTTCAATCGCGTGATCTGGCGCGGCACGGAGCGTTCAACGACCACTTTACGAAGGTATTCGAAGCGCGCGGCATCGTGGAATATTATCGTCATACAAAACCATCAGGAATCGTCATGATAAGCGATGATGGAGACCTGATGTTTCTGGTTGTTCAGGATGCGGATACGGTGCGCTCGTCACTGGAAATCGCTCGGGATCAAAGTGCTCCGGCGGAACTCATCGATCTCCTGGCAAGCGGCACGGTGATCACATTTTTCCCCAAAACCGAACATGCTTATGAGCCCGCGTTTGAGGCGTCATGGCGTGATCATGTCTGGCCTGCTCAAAAGATCGGTGACGATGATAGCTATCACGTCAGCCTGATCAGCGGGAATGATGTCGCGCGGTATCTGGATACGCCGATTGCGACCTTCGCGACATTTCGGGATGAGCTCGACGCCGCTTGAGATGAGGGTGTGTTACGGGGCCTCTCCTTCGTAGAAGCCGCCCTTAAGTCAGCGCCTGCATCGCCATATATCCGCTTGCGACGATGAGCAACATTCCTAGCGGTGCAGTAACATGATCCTCGCCGAATGGGATTTTTTCAATCAGCATGATGATCATGGCAACTGCCATCCAGATGATGTTCATGACGCCGCCGACGAATGCGAGCAGCATAAGAGCCCAGCAACACCCGAGACAATATAGTCCCTGTTTCAACCCCATCTGAATAGCACCTGCTAACCCGTCTCGCCACATCCCCATGAACGTTGCGAATGGGGACCGGCATTTGGAGAGGCAGTTTTCCTTCAGCGTGCTAAACTGATAAAGACCGGCGACGAGTAGAAACGCTGCGGACAACCAGGGCCATTGACTGACGAGTGAACCATCGAGGATCACTGTTCTCGACAAGGCGATCTGGAGCCCTGTTGCAAAGCATGAAAACCCCAACCAGATCATTCCATAGCCTGCAATGAGCGCCCAGATCTGGCGCGGTGGAACCTTGGTCGGGTTTCCTTTCGAGAACTCGATGTACGTCGCGATCAGTGGAATTGCGGTTGGCAACATCATTGCGATCGACATGGTCGACCACATGGCAAGGATCCGGACAAACGGCCCCCACTCCCCATTCTGGAGTTCGGCCTCAGTCAAAGGGCGGCAGATGTTGCCGATCGAAAGCGTGACTGTTTCTGTCAACGTTTCGAAGATTGACATGCCGGGCCCGAGCGCACCCGCCGAAACAACGCGTGCGAGTTCCAGGCTCATAAGCGCGAGAAAAGCCCAAGCAGCGAGCACAATACCGCCAAGAGGGAGCCAGATGTGTATGGCGCGGTTGCTCATGAAGCGTTGAACCTTGTCGTAATGTGTCGTTGCGATATCAGATCGTGGATTGCGTTCCGGTCAGGCAGTTGTGGCAAGAGCGTCGATCGCATCAGCAATGGCAACTGTTTTTCGAGCTATCTCGGCATGCAGCAGCTCGACCATCTTTCCGTCAACCGTGATCACACCGTGGTTTGCGTTCTCCGGCTGATCGAAGGCTGCGATGATCTTGCGCGACCAGTCGACCGTTTCAACGTCGGGGGAAAACATGCGGTTTGCTGTTTCGATTTGTCCAGGATGAATCAATGTTTTTCCATCCATCCCCATAAGCGCGCCCTGACGGCATTCGGCTTCCAGTCCCTCGACGTCCTTGAAATTGTTATACACACCGTCGATCACGTCCAAACCATATGCGTGGGCAGCGGCGACGGTTTGCGTGAGCCATGGAACCATCGCGAAGCGACTTGCTGCAAGTGAGGCACCGGTGTCCTTCGCGAGATCGTTCGTGCCCAATACGAAGCAGGTAAGCAGGTTGTCTTCCTCCCTGGCCATGGCGGCGATGCTGGCAATGTTGAGGATCGTCAGCGGTGTTTCGATCATCACCCACAGCGCGGTTCCATCGGATATACCCGCGGACCGCGCGTCAGTAGTGATCGATGCGATGTCGTCGGCAGACGACACCTTTGGCACGAGGATCGCGTCAGGGTTGGCCGCTACTACTGCTGCGAGGTCAGCGTCCCACCACTGCGTATCCGGTGCATTGGTTCGAATGACAACTTCACGTGCGCCATATCCGCCGGCGATCACGGCTGCAGCAACCTGATCGCGGGCTGTGGCTTTCATGTCGGGGGCAACGGCGTCTTCGAGATCGAGGATCAGCGCGTCCGCTGGTAATGTTTTTGCTTTTTCCAGTGCGCGTGCGTTTGCTCCAGGCATGTAAAGCACACTACGACGCGGGCGGAAGGTTTTGGACGTGGCAGAGGGAACGTCGGACATGGACGAGGGTTCCGTTTGGGATTAAGCGAAAGACAGTAACGTGATCATGTAGCGGGCATCGCGTCGCTTGAAAACCCGATGCACCATGCTGCGTGCCTCGGTTCTGGAGTACTGCGCTACTATGGCCAATATTTTGTCGATCTCGTCCCAGGTCGTTTGCGGTGCCGTTGGCAACTCTGTCGGGGCATTTGCGATGCAACGGCTGGGGCATACGGTTTGGCAAATCCCAACCGTGCTGTTGTCCAATCATCCTGGGCATGGGGCGTTCAGCGGCGATGCGACGCCTGCAAAAACGATCACGGCGCTCTGGGGCGGAATCAAGGCGCACAGCTGGCACCAGGATGTGGATGCGGTTTTGACGGGTTATATTCCCGGGCCCGAGGCCGTGGGCGCGATTGCGACGATTGTCGAGGATTTGAAATCGCTTCGAACTGATGTTGTTTATCTTTGTGACCCGGCCATCGGGGATGAACCGAAGGGGATTTATGTTGATCCACTTGCAGCCACTGCAATTCGGGATCGGTTGCTACCTATTGCGGATATCGCCACACCGAACCGGTTTGAATTGTCGTGGTTGGCGGGGGTGGAGAAAATTGCAACCGCACGCGCGGCGATGGATGCGTCCATAAAGCTTGCAACAAAGACAGTGATTGCGACCTCTGTTCCTGGCGATGCGGATAACGTCATCGCGAATGTTCTAACATCGAACAGTCGTGGGGCTAGGTGTTCCGCATCGCGTCATGCTCATGCACCAAATGGAACCGGAGATCTATTTTCTTCTTTGTTTTTCGGTCATCTGATGAATGGCCTGTCTGTGACGGCCTCCCTTGGCAGGGCAACTGCAGGCGTTACCCTTGTCGTTGATGCCTCGCAAGGACGCGACACGTTGCAAACCATTGCGACACAAATTCATTGGGCTGATGTCATGGCCGCGCCTGTTTCGGATGTTCAGGCATGACGGATGCTGAACCGCAGTGGGTGGCTGGACTTGATGGATGCCCGGCGGGTTGGATTACGGTTCTTCGCGACGTATCGGGCAGGGCCGCACCGACGTGCACCGTGTTGAAAACGCTGGCGGATATCGACAACCTGCCGCAACGGCCTGCCGTCATTGCCATCGACATGCCGATCGGCCTGCCGGAGCATGTCGGGCCTGGTGGTCGTGGCTGCGATGTGGCGGCGCGGAAGGTTCTGGGGGCACGGCAGTCTTCGGTATTTGCTGTGCCTGCACGTGTTGCAGTCATGGAGGAAGATTATTGGCAGGCGTGCGCGCTTGCGGCTGCGAACTCCACGCCGTCACGGAAAGTTTCAAAGCAGTGTTTTTATTTGTTTCCAAAAATTCGCGAAGTGGATGCATGGATTGGGGAACATGGTCAGGAGCGCATTTACGAGTGCCATCCTGAAGTGGCATTCTGGGCGATGAACGGTCAGGTGGCGCTCACAGAACCGAAAAAAGTCAAGTCACGACCCTATGGGCCGGGGCTCGCGCTGCGCCGTGACCTGCTTGTTGCCAATGGCTACGCACCAGATTTCGTCGCGACCTGTCCGTTCAAGCGCAAGGACGCAACGGAAGATGACTTTCTGGATGCCTGCGCCACAGCATGGAGTGCGGAGCGTATCCTGAAAGGCCATGCGATGTGTTTTCCTGATACACCCGCAACGGATGATCGCGGCATTCCGATGACCATCTGGGCGTGATGCGCGTGGTTACTGAAAACCGATCCGGGCGAAGGCGCCTGGTTTGCCGCGATTGATTTCGTTCAGAAGCGCTACGATTTCCTCTGCCTTATCGAGGAAGCCGAGCACGTCCGCCTGCTTGCGCGCCTGCGCGAAATCGCCTGGTGTCAAGTTGTTGAAGCGCAAGGCTTCAGGCGGCAAATCGGTGAGTCCGAAGAAAACATCATAGGCGAGACGTAATGTGTCTGCATCCAGGGTATCGAAACGGATGTGGAACGTGAACCGACGCAGAGATGCCGCGTCGAGTCGGTCCATCAAGTTGGTCGTAAAGCATACCGGGAACGGATGGTCTTCCATCCACGTCAACATTTCGTTGACCTGTGTGACTTCCCAAGACCGCATTGCGTCCTTGCGATCGAGCAGGAAGGAATCCGCTTCGTCGAAGATCAGGAACGAACCGGTTTCGCGGGCCTGCTCGAAGGCCTCCGCAATGCGTTTTTCGGACTCACCGACGTACATGCTCAACAGGTCCGACGCGCGTTTTTGCACGACTTCAAGACCGAGCAGCCCAGCGAGATGGCGTGCGTAGGCCGATTTACCCGTGCCAGGTGGGCCGGAAAGGCATAGGGAGAATGCAGGATCTGCGCGCTTCTCCAATTGGTGCGTAAGTGTGGTCAGATCGCGACTGGCGCGCATAAGACGTGGATCAAAATCCGTGGGCGGACGCCAGGAGGTTGCGCGTGTACCTGAGACAGCGCGGACGATGCCTTGTGCTGCGCGCTCGAAGGCGTCGGCACCGCCACCAGCAAGAGCTGCGGCGCGCAAGGCGTTTTCTATCACGGCCGGTGCGGCTGTGACACGTTGCGACAGAGTTTCAACTTCTTCAGGCGTGAGTTTCACACCATGGCGTTTGGCGAGCCGCGCAAGAATGCGTTCGCGCTGCCGGGCTGGCGGCATCTTCAATTCCACCGCAACGGTCATGCGGCGCAAGAGGGCGCTGTCAATGTCGTGGATGTTGTTGGATGTCCAGAGAATTGGAACGGGGTTCGTCTCCAGCAGGCGGTTCAGATAAACCTTTGACCCGCCACGCCGAAGCAATTGCCAGGCGACGTCTTCCATTTCGTCAAAAAGCAGTGCGGTGCGTTTGGAGCCTGCGAGAAGCCGGAGGGAAAATACCAGATCAGCGAGCCTGTCTGTTCGCTTGCCTTCACCGGACGCGCCATAGTGTTCGCCTGCTCCGTAAATCGTGACGTTGCCGGTCTCGGCAGCGACCTTTGTCAGTTCGGTTTTGCCCGTGCCCGGCTCACCGTAGAGCAGGATGCTGACACCGGATGCGTGCGTGTCACTTGCACCTTTCAGGACGGCCGAGATCAGTTCGCGATCGGCTTCCACGTGATCATAATCGGAAGCCTTGATCCCGGCGGAGAGTGGCGCACCGAGTAGCGCTTGCCGCATGTCTTCAAAGTCAGCGAACTCTCGATCGAGGCAATTGTCGATGCGTGACGGGACGATAAAACGCCCTGAAGAACCGGAAATCTCGTCGCCGTCATTGCGGTGTACGAGGCCGGATGCCACAAGCTCACCCATCGGGGACAACAAATCCTCGATGGTCCGTACCGGCGCATTCGTCAGCACGGACATGACGCGGGTCATGGATCCGCTGGCTTCTGTCAGGCAGTCGCAAAAGTACTGGACGTATTCGTAACGGGTGTAACTGGCCATGAGCTGGACCAGTTCCGTGGCCTCTGCTGGCAGGTCCAACGCTTCTACAAGCCGCTCGATATTTGTCGCCAACGGCTCCGGACGCTGTGTCTCGGCATCTGCCGCTTTCAGCATTTTCAGAACTGCGGCACGGTGGGTCGCCAGGTTGCGTTCAAACCCGGCCGCATCAAACCCGCCCGAATAGATGTTCCCGATGGTTTTGGATAGCTTGTCCGGGACCGGCAGGTTGAGAAGCTGGGCACGCTCGTTCAGCCAGTAGAGCACATGGCGCATTGTGCGTGTTGGCAAATGCCCGTGCTCGATCACGCGGGCAATGTAACGAGCCACGAGGCCACGTTCGATATCTGCTGGTGATCTGCTGGTCATGACCCGTCCGGCTGTGTTCTACGGTTGTTTCGAGACAGCATCACGATCGTGACAGACCCTGCGTGAGGTTGGTTTTAGACACACAAACGTGAAACGACTGATGGAACACTCAAGAGGATTTACGGTTCTCGTATTAATGACGCTGCCCAGCCGACACTTTGTTATCTTTCGCACTTATGCTGTTTGTGAGGCAACACGAAGATCACACGGATATGCCGGTTCTGCCCCGGACTCTCCATTGGGCTCAAAAATGCCTTATTTGAACGACGCTTTGGGGCTGTGAGCGCGACCCGACAAAAGGAACAGTGAATGTCTCTGGTTCTGCGAAATGGCTTAACACGCCTGGAAAGCACGACAAAGGTCACGCTTGCCGTGCTGGCTCTTGCCAGTGGCGTTTACACTTACCTTGGCGTACGCGGATTGCTGGACGGTTCGGCATCGCTCGTTTTCTTCGGCGCGATTATCTATGCTTCGGCGGTTTCTGTCGGGATTTACGCCTTCTGGTCCTATCTCATGCGGTTTTTGCCACACGTCCGCTTCGCCGCAAGCCGACGATTGCTTTATGTCGCGATGGCTATTGGCTCAGCGATGATCATTGCAATGTCGTCGTGGCTGAACGCTGCAGCCCTTGCGGGAAGTGCCGCGCTTGAGCAGCATCTTGCCAACGCCACGGAAGACTATCAACAGAAGCTGGATCGGGCGAACAGCAACGCACTTGCAGCGCAAGGGTTGAAACCGGATATCACGCTTGCAGCGCAACGATTTGCCAGCCTCGCCCAGCAAGAGCAGCGTTCAGGCGCGCTCACCGGAACGTCGGGTAGTGGCACAGTGGTGCAATTGCTGACGCAGATGTCTTCGCAGCTCAACAATTTGCTGAAGAACGTTACCGACTCCGAAGTGCAAGTGAAGTCGTTGTTCAATGAGGGACGGAAGAATTTGGCGCAGATGCGCAAACTTGTTTCAAGCGCCGGACCAATCGCAGGACGTTCCAATGCATTTGCGGAAGAAGTTGTGCAGCTTACGGGGGTGATTGCAGCATTGCAGCAGTCTTCCGTGGCCCCTGCGGTGAAACGGACCGCAGAGGATCTTGGGCGGTCGTTCATTGCTCCGGCTGCAGATGGTGGCACGGCGGACCTGGTCGAGCGGCAGAACAAGGTTGTGGCACGTGTCGAGGAAGCTGTGCGTCAGCAGAGTGCTGCACTTGCGGCGGCTGCAGATGATATTCTTGCGAAACCACCTGTCAAACAACTTAAGTTCACACCACTCTCTACTGCTGAAGCTGTTCTGCTTTATGCCCGTGATTTCCTTCCGAGTTGGGCGGGGGCGATTTCAATCGATCTGCTTCCTGCGGTGATGATTTTTATTCTTGTTATCGTGCAAGCTGCCATTCGTCGTGAAGAAGGTGGAGAGCTTGACGAGAACATCATGACGGCGGGTGACATGATCCGCGCGATGAAGCTGTATCAGGAGATGGGACTGGAGACGACGCAGGCGATTGCCAGCGCGCGCGGTGCCATGAAGGCCGCAGCGACGAACGCATCTGATACCGATGCAACACGTGGTAACGAGATTGAACGTGACCATCGACGACGTGATGACCGCGATCGTGATGTGCGGGATGAAGAGCCTGATAATGTGACACCGCTGGCGTCGTCCGCACCCGGCGATCGGTCTGCCTGATCGATGCACGACAATCTCGATAGCCCGAACCTGTTCGAGCGGACGATGCATCGCATCCCCGAAGGTGGCCTGCTGAAATGGCTGTTCCGGGGCCTGTTGGTGACGACGGTTGCGGTTCTGGGGCTTGATTTGAAAAACCTCATGGATGCCGAGCCTGAAGAATGGCCGGGCGCGGATCGCACCTCTCCCATGACCCTGGAACCGGCCAAACCAAGCGACCACGTTCGTCCTTACCTGCCGCGCACCAGTCCGGTTCGTCGCGGAGGAGGGACTGTGAAGCTACCCGGATACAAGGATGGTGTGGATCCGAAACTGATGGACCGCAAAATGATCTTCAAGCTTGCGGAGGATGGATCAGCGTCTGCTGTTGGTCGGATTGAGCAGGGAACCGCAGAGGATTTCGAGCGTTTCGTGCTGGCGAACGAGGATGATCTGAAATCTGTCGCGATTCATTCTCCGGGAGGTTCGGTGAGTGATGCGATGGCGATTGCGCAACTTATTCGTGACAAGAAGTTGAACACGGATGTTCCGAACAACGGGTATTGCGCCTCTTCGTGTCCGCTTGCCTATTCCGGTGGTGTGGAGCGAAAAGCCGGAAAGCGGTCATGGATTGGTGTGCACCAAGTTTACACTGTGCCGTCTGCGATCGGGAGTATCCATGATGGACTTGAGGAAGCGCAACGGATCAGCGCCGTGTCACAACAGCATCTTGTTGATATGGGGGTCGATCCGATCGTCTGGATTCATGCGATGCGGACGCCGAAGGAAAAGCTTTATATTTTTACTCCAGAGCAACTGGATGAGTACAAGCTTGCAACCACGGTGACAGGGCTGAAAAAGAAACCAAAGAAGGTTTCGAAATCCAAAAAGAAGAAGCGATCATAGCCCCTTGGTTATTTTTCTCTTGGAGCTATCGGTTTTTTCGTTTGTTCCAGTATACGCTTGTCACCTGGACGAGCGCATCGTGGCTCGTCTTGAGCTCGGTCGAGGACACTGCGAGTCCATCTGCGCCGAGCGACTGGTTCATTCCGCGCGTTCGCGATGCAATCGCCGTCAATGTCAGGCGATTCCAGGTTGCGTCTGGCACACGGAGCACCATAACTTTCTGACCGCCATGCCGCCACGTGGAAATATCTTCGATCTCTTTCCATGCGACGTATTCGGGTGCGACTCGAATATCGCGAATGCCCTGGGATGTGAGCGTTACAACTGGACCGCGTAGCGTGAAAAGTCGCCAGATGGCAACAACCATGCAGAAGCCAAAAAAGATAACCGCGATCAGGCCAATCACTGCGCCAAGCCAGTCCGTAGACGTGATCAGTGCAACTCCAACCACAACAAAGCCGAATGCGCCTGCGATCAGCAATAATAGTTTGCCGATCGAGGCGTGGATTTCAACGCGGTCGTTCACGCCAGGGCTATAGCGCGTCTGATTCAAATTGAATCATGACGCGACTGTCCAGGTCGTTCCACTGGCATCACGGTGTCTCCGTTTAAGTCGAACACACCTTAGGCCGCCTTCTTCAACAGATTGCGATTGACCAGGGTTTCCGCGATCTGGACCGTGTTCAGTGCTGCGCCCTTGCGCAGGTTATCGGAGACACACCAAAGCGCGAGGCCATTCTCCACAGTGGCATCCTCGCGAATGCGGGATACGAAGGTTGCGAAATCACCGACGCATTCGACCGGCGTGATGTAGCCGCCGTCTTCCTGCTTGTCGATTACCAGAATCCCGGGTGCTTCGCGGAGAATATCGCGTGCTTCGTCTGGTGAAATCGGGTTTTCAAACTCGATGTTCACAGCTTCGGCGTGACCGACGAAAACGGGTACACGCACGCAGGTCGCGGAGAGCTTGATTTTCGGATCAAGGATCTTTTTTGTCTCCACCATCATTTTCCATTCCTCTTTCGTGTATCCGTCTTCCATGAAGACATCGATATGAGGAATGCAGTTGAAGGCGATTTGCTTGGTGAATTTCTGTGGTTCGATCTCAGCGCCGGGAACATATTTTCCCTTCGTCTGATTGAACAGCTCGTCCATGCCGTCCTTACCAGCACCCGAAACGGACTGATAGGTTGAGACGACAACACGCGTGATGGTGGCATGGTCGTGCAATGGCTTCAGCGCGACCATGAGTTGTGCGGTCGAGCAGTTCGGGTTGGCGATGATATTCTTCTTTGTGTAACCGGCAACGGCATCGGCGTTCACTTCCGGCACAATCAACGGTACGTCCATGTCGTAGCGGAACGCGGATGAATTATCGATGACGATGCAACCTGTTGCTGCGATCTTCGGTGCCCACTCCTTGGAGATGTCGCCACCGGCAGACATCAGCGCAAAATCGCACTGGGAGAAGTCAAACTGCTCAAGATCTTCGCATTTCAGCTCGATGTCGCCAAAGGACACCTTGCGACCGATTGATCGGCGCGATGCAATTGCGAAAACCTGTTTCACAGGAAACAGGCGCTCCTCGAGGATACTCAGCATTTCCTGGCCCACATTGCCTGTGGCACCCACAACCGCAACGTTGTAGCTCATGATCTTTCGTCCCTGTTTGTTGGCTGACCCACTGGCACGTGGATTGCGCTCTCGTCGATCATTAGAACGCACAGACCCAGATGGCCGCAGCCTTGTGTTCGTCGTATATGAATTTGTCTGCTGAATACGGCATTCGTCCGAAAAATCAAAGCTGTAGTAGTGGCTTGGTCATGAAAACGTCAAATCCAAGGACGTCCCTCGCAAAGGCATGAACGTTTTCGGTGCCGATCATAAGGCTGGCAATGGCGACAAATACGGCGGCGGCGATGACTGCCTTGGGAAACAGGCTGTTGAGACTGGCAATTCGGGCATGGTCGGGATCAACCCCTGGTGCAGCATTCACATCCGAAGGTGTGATTGCTGTTCGCATGAGAGCGATGCCGAACAGTATGCCGCACAAACCGACGAAAGCGATTGTGTGATCAATGCCGACGAACAGCATGAATGCGATCATGGCAAGCACTTCGAGTACAGCACCAAGGATCAGGCCCGTGGGTTTGACGGACGTGGAGGATGTCATAGCGTTAACTTCCGAGGTGTTTCAGGAGCTTGACTTCTTTTTGCGGCGCATTTCCTGACGGCGCATGGGCATTTGGTCGATCTGGTGGAACAGAGTTTCCATCGCGACAGGCTGGCCAGATCTACGTTTTATGCCTGTGTCCTTGCCAACCAGCAAGACCGCGAATTCTTTTCCAGATACGCTGTACTGGCGACGTAATGCAGCCGCGGACTGTTGAGGAGCTGCACCGTAACGTGCTGAAACGTTCTCTCCGACGACGAAGATGACGATCATGTTTCGGTCGCGCAAAGAAGCGCCGCGACCTCCAAGCAGCTTTTGCTGACGCTTGAACGCGGCATGATCACGATGGGGGGCAAACACGAGCAGTGGCCTGTTTTTCCACCGATACGAGCGCATAGAGGCCAAGACGGGCATCGGGATCGTTGTGGCGATCAGACTGGCGGCGATGCCGGTCAGGATTTGCCGTCGCGGGATGAGGGCACTGGTCATATCTGTTCTTTCAAGCCCGGGCGTTGCTCTTCGATGTTTGCTCAACCGCAACTGTGTTGATCGTATTTATCGCAGGCCCACTCGGCACCACCATTACATTTTTTCTGCCAGCGTTTGCACTGATAGCTCTCTTCGTTCCGGCCTTCGCTATCGTCTCCATCCAGATCGTTCAGATAGCCGACGTTGGTCCAGCCTGTTGTGCCCTTGTACCTGACAAGACACCAGTTTCCCTGGCATCCACCCGCACGCAGCACACCACAGGCCTTGGCGGGAATGCCGCGTCGCTTGGCGAAGTTGGTGCTGGGTCCCTTGCGAATCCAGAGGACATCCCAGCTTTTGACGCGGGAGTTGACGCAAAGCGCGTGGGCGTCCGCGGTCGGTAAAACGGTGGCCGCCATCATCACTGTTGCGAACACCGTGGGCAGGATACTTGTCAATGAAAAGGACGCCATTCTCTGCATCTGTGTCTCCGCCTCGCTTTTTCGTCGTCGTCAAGCGTTTTCATCGTAGACGGGATAAAGACTTTTTGCCAAGTCGTTGGTCTTATTTTTGTCGTGACGAGGTTATCTCTGGATGGCTGAGACGCGGTGTGATTGACGTGACCGACGTTTCCCTGATCTCACATTTTCCGGAGTGATGCGCTGTGCGATTTCTGAATGCTTTCATTCTTACGGTTCTGATTGCGACAAGGGTGAATACGCCTGAGGCGTTGTCAACAGAGTTAACCGATGATCCAATGGCGAGACTCATTAAAACCTGCAAGGCAGGCGCGTGCAAACCGGAAGCGGATGAGGTGAAGGATGTAGACCGTGCATCCCGTGGCGTATCGTCAGAAATTCCGTTGAGTGTTTGGCAGGCCATGCAGGGAAAATCCTGGCATCGCAAATACAAATGTCCACCGAAAAAAACGCTCAGACTTCTGGAGATCCCGTATCGAGACTTTAATGGCAACCGTCAGACTGGTAAATTGATTGTAGCCAAAGATGTTGCAGAGGACCTGCTGACAGTTTTTGAGAAACTTTACGTCGAGAAATTTCCTATTGCCCGGATGGAACTGGTGCATACGTTCAACGGCAACGACAATCGTTCCATGGCGAAGAACAACACCAGTGCGTTCAATTGCCGTTTGAAGACGAGTAGACGGAGTTTATCTGAGCATTCATACGGACGTGCGGTTGATATTAATCCTGTCCAGAATCCCTACGTGCGGCGTGGCAAGGCGCAACCTTCCAAAGGACGCAAATACATCAAAGGTCGAAGAGAACCCAGAAAGGGCATGATTCGAAAAGGCGATGTTGTGGTGCGTGCGTTCAGGAACATCGGTTGGTCGTGGGGTGGGGACTGGCGCTCGGTGAAGGACTACCAGCACTTTTCAGCGACGGGGAAATAAGGAGGTCGCTTCAGGCTGTCCGTGCTTTCAACGTCTCGTAGGCCGCGTTGATCACGCGCATTTTCGCTGCCATTTTCTTCTGTGTTCCGGCTGGGGCCGTGCGATGCAGGTCTGGATGAAATTTCTTTGCAAGCTTGCGTCGCGCCACATCGAGTTCCTTCATCGTGAACGTACCTGCGAGACCCAGGATATTTTCCGGGCTTGGGCCTGACGAAGGTGACGAAGCAGACGTTGTATGGCCTGAAGCTTGCTCGAAGAATTCCTCGTGCCCTGAGTTTTCTCTCGTTTTTCGCCTCCGACCTGATGTGCGACGTTGATGTTGTGTTCTTGCATCATGATCGTTGGCCTGGCGCCCGATGTCCAGACTGGACAACCAGACGAGCGCACGAGGCGCGTAGAACACGACTGTTATAGAGACACCTAATACCGCAACCGCCGTGCCCGGATAGCCGCTTGCGAGCAGAAACAGGACTGTTGCGCCGACAATCCAATGCCACGGAAAACCAAGCGCCATGCCGAATGCGCAGCCCGCCATCATGATGAGGCAAACAAGCGTTGTCATGGAGAATTCGCTTGCCGCAGCAGTTGCTTCTGCGCCGGTCATCTTCTTCTTTCCGGTCCCGGTTTCGTAGATCAGGGACCGAAAGTCATATCAAACCGTGATGAAAATTGGATTGAGGAACAAGGTTAACCGTTTGTCCACGCGTCTTTTACTTCATCACATTTCTTGGTCATGAACGTGTTCATGGCGTCGACCAGGTCGTCGTTGAAAATACCGGTCTTGTTGTCCAAAGCGGTTGCACTCCAGATGACTGGTTTTGTCAGTAGTGGGGCATCAACAGCACCCCAGTTGATGCTACCATCAACGGCCTTGCCATCCTTGAATGAAACCTTTGGATTTACGGTGGCCTTGAATGAATAGGGCTCGCTGTCATCCCGGGCGATGGTGCAGTTGACGGTATGCGACGGGAATTTTGCTTCGTACGTTGGCTCGCTTACGGCATCAAGAAGCGTTTGGCGCGGAACGTTGAGCTGCATTTCGCACTTTGCGTGCCCCCATGGCCAGGAGACGCGTGCGCTTTTGATTTTCTCGGAGAGGTCTTGTTTTGGCACCGTCTTGATGATGACGCAACTGATGTCATCACCTGCGGTCTTGGCACGCAATGCGGAGCACATGTCGACCTTGCACGACTTGCGCGCTTCTTTTTCCTTCTTGAGGATTGCTTCGAGCTCCGGAGAATACTTCGACTCTGCCAAAGCAGGTGTGCATGCGATGGCACTGAACAGAAGTGCTGTGAGTGTCGTTCTCATGTATCCGTGAGTCCCCAAAATCTCAGTTCGAACAGTTCCTGTGAATTCGCTCGAACAATACGGCCAAGTGATGACAGGTCTCCGACCCCCATGAGCGGGCTGGACGGTGCTGGATCGCACGCATCCAATAGCGGCATCAACTGCTGAGCGCATCCAGCTCTGCCAGGATGGCGTTGCCCATGGCTTGTGTCCCGATGGCCTGCCCACCATCTCCGACAATGTCGCCCGTACGCAGGCCCTTGTCGAGAACTCCAGCGATGGCGTTTTCCACCATGTCGGCTTCAGTGCCCATGTTGAAGGTGTAGCGCAGGGCCATAGCATAGCTGGCGATCGTGGCGATCGGGTTGGCTGCGCCTTGACCGGCGATGTCAGGCGCTGATCCGTGCACGGGTTCGTAGAGCGATTTTCGCTTGCCATTGTCATCCTCTGCGCCGAGTGACGCAGACGGGAGCATGCCGAGGGAACCGGTGAGCATGGCCGCACAGTCGGAGAGAATATCTCCGAACAAGTTGTCGGTGACGAGGACGTCGAATTGTTTTGGATTGCGCACCAATTGCATTGCGCAGTTGTCTGCCAGGATGTGCTGAAGTTCGACCTCCGGAAATTCCTCCGCGTGGACGCGTGTCGCCACTTCGTTCCAGAGCACACCGGATTTCATGACGTTGCGCTTCTCAGCCGAGTGCACGAGGTTGCCGCGTTTTTTTGCAAGGTCGAACGCGACCCGGCAGATGCGTTCGATTTCGTAGGTCTCGTAGACCTGCGTGTCGACGGCGCGTTTCTGGCCATCGCCAAGGTCCGTGATTTCCTTTGGCTCGCCGAAATACACACCACCCGTCAGCTCACGCACGATCATGACGTCGAGACCTTCGACCAGATCCTGCTTGAGCGATGATGCTGCGGCCAGCGCCGGGTAACAGATCGCGGGGCGCAGGTTGGCGAACAGTTCGAGGTCCTTGCGCAGGCGCAGCAATCCAGCTTCTGGGCGGGCTTCGTATGGCACGTCGTCCCACTTGGGGCCACCAACCGCACCAAGCAGAACGCTGTCGGCTTTCAGAGCCTTGTCGACCGTCTCATCAGCAATGGCCTCGCCGTGCGCGTCGTAAGCGCAGCCGCCGACGAGATCGGTTTCCATATTGAAGGTCGCTGTGCCGCGCTTGTTGATCCACTCTACGACGCGGGCCACTTCAGCCATGACTTCCGGTCCGATGCCGTCACCCGGCAGAAAGAGAAGATCGTATGATGGCATGGCGTGTGGCTCCCGGTTGGCGCATCGATGTTCAACGCTGGGTGCTAACGCGCGGGCGTGGATGGGGCAAGAACTTTGGGCGCGTGGCGGGCGATGATGATGCATACGGCGGCAGAGATCGTGCCGACGCCGGCTAGTGCGAGCGACAGCGCCACCGGATTTGGGACGGGGGTGGTTGCCGTGGCGATCAATCCATATGCGAGTGTGACGAAGAACCCGGCGAGGCCTGCGAGGATGACAGAGAGGTGCGCGGATCGGTCTTGTAGCAAGACAAGAAGGCCAGCGGTCGCAAGGGCTGGTGCGAGGCCGGCTGCGTAGATCAGCGCCAGCCCGATGGGGTGCAGGCCGTAGATCAGGGCCTCAATGCCTTCTGGAATGTTGAGGAATGCCGTTGCGCCAACAATTGCCACGACGAATCCTGCAGGCGGACCAATGAGGCCGAATGTCAGGAGCAAGTGGTGTGTCGCGATCCGGGATTGTGCTGCGGGATACATGTGCGTGCCTCCGTGTCGGTTTGTGATGCGGACAGAAGGCGCAGATCAGGTTGCAGAAGACGTGCACGTGGTGCGGGGAATTGCAGGGAACTCATGAGGTCCGAAATGCAGCGACATCCGTCATCGCGGCGCAGGCCGCGATCCACGTCGGACATCTTCAAGTTCATGCAGTATGTTCGCCCCGTCCTGCAGATATCCGGAAAACTCGTTGCATTGGTGGTGTCGATGCGCGACGTGGATACCGCCCTCCGGCGGCATGACGAAGTTTATCTACTATTGATGTTGGGGCGCAAATTACACCATGCGTTGACGATCCAGTAACAAATTGCAAATGGTACGAGGAAGATCATGCACCACTCGATGGCTGCGCCTAATCCTGTCAATTGTCCATAATATTGATTGTAGGTAGAGTTTTCAGTCCTTGCGAAAGAAGGAAAGAAAAGTTCCCACACCAACGCCACGACCAGCCATGTCAAACCGGTCGTTAATATCCACGCGACGGCGGCGAGTAATTTCCTCCCATTGCCGCCCAAGCACATCAAAAGCATGATTGCCAATGCCATTAATCGTGCTGGCAACACACCAACAACGTAGATCTTCCGAAGAAAGTTGTGATGTCTGCTGAGTATGCCGATCGCACTATTAAGAATCTGATCAGTGCGAAAACGGGTCACGCTCCAGAATAGAATGACCGCGGTCATGTAACCAAGGTAGGGTCCCAACACCGTGAAAGTTATCAGTGTTGGCCACGGTCTTAGCATCATTGTGACCTGGCAGTGTTAAGACCAAGGGCGCGCGACTTGCTGCTTTTCTTCGTACGCCGCGATTGAATCCGCCTTCTCCATCGTGAGGCCGATGTCGTCGAGGCCGTTCATCAGGCAGTGTTTGCGGAACGGATCGAGGTCGAAGGAGATCGTGCCGCCGTCGGGGCCGGTGATGGTCTGGGATTCGAGATCGACGGTGATGCGGGCGTTGGAGCCGCGTTCGGCATCGTCCATCAGTTTGTCGACGTCTTCCTGTGGGAGTTGAATGGGCAGGATGCCGTTCTTGAAACAGTTGTTGTAAAAGATGTCGGCAAAGGATGGCGCGACAACACAGCGGATGCCGAAATCGAGCAGAGCCCACGGCGCGTGTTCGCGACTGGAGCCACAGCCGAAATTTTCCCCTGCGATAAGGATCTCGGCGTTGCGGTAGGCCGGTTTGTTCAGCACGAAATCCGGGTTTTCCTTGCCGTCCGAAAAGCGCATCTCGTCGAACAGATTGGCACCGAGGCCGGTCCGTTTTATGGTTTTCAGAAACTGTTTCGGGATGATCATGTCCGTGTCGATGTTGATCATCGGCAGTGGAGCGGCGATACCCGTCAGCTTGTCGAATTTTTCCATTATTCATTCCCCGTCGCGCGTTCCGCGCTCCACGCCTCTTGCCTGTGTTTGTGCAACAGAACCTTGCCCTGTGCCCCGTCTCTAAACCTTCAGCCCGTCGCCGAGGGCACGGAACTCGCCTTCCGCTTCGGCCAGCATCTCCATGCGACGCCTGAATCCGGCGATCTGGCCGGGTTTGCGTGTTTCGAGAAGCATGGCGTCGATGGTCTGGCGTTCCACGATGCTTTCCAGACGCCTTTTAACGCCAGCAATCTTGCGTCCGTCAAGGTGTCCCGCGAGCAGGACAGCGATATCCGACACGTTCCCGGCCAGACGCGCCAATTCTCGTCGCGTGTCCCGGGCGGCCTTGTCCTTGGATTTCGCCTGTGACCGGTCGTCGGATAGCTTTGCAAGGGCCTCTGATGCTCGTGCGAGCGTGTCAGCAACAGTATCGCAGTAAAGTGCAACCTTGGTGCGTTGTACCCCGTCCAGGGTGCGCATTGTGGTGCGCCAGCCCGCTATAACTTCGGCAAGTCCGAAAATCTGTGTGATCGTCTTGAAAATGTCCATTCGGCGCATTGTACCAGAATGCGGATACGCTTTGCCGACGATTGCAAGTCTTGGTGACTGGCGCGGCTACCAGATCTTCCGCGCACGGTAGCATTGGCGCATCAACTCGCATCGTTTGTCGCCTGAGTAGTGGGTCGAGTCGCCCTTGGCGGTGCTGATGAATGCGCAGATTTCCTCGATCCCGGCGGGAGACAACCATCCGCGACGGCGACCGCGTTGCACAGCGAAGCAGTCCGCTGTGACTTCATCCGGGCCACGAAATTGATGGGCGCACTCATGTCCGTGGATCCACAACTGAACCGCGGATGGCAGGCGGGACATGCGTGCCGGATTGAGGATCAGGAAACCGGGGTATGCTGCACCGTAGTCATCAAGCTCGGGATCGAGAACCGTTGGGCGGCTTCCACACCGCAAACTGCGACCGGCGACAATCAATTCGCCATTTGGGACGATGATGGCTTTCGGGTTGAACTCGGCAAGGTAGTCTTCTGCCGTCGGGTTGTTCTCGTCGTGGTCGTCCGCGTAACCGAAATTTGCCGATATAACCAGACCCACAACCAGAAGTGTCACGGTCAGCGCGGCGGATGCGCGCGCAACTGGACGTATGAGAAACGGCGAAATCAGTCGCCGCGCCTTGCGCACTATCACGTTTTCTGTCCCCGGATCTGCTTATTACCAGTCACGCTTCATCCCGTTGTCGTTTCGTCGACAATACGGGTGTTCACGCAATTCTCAACCTCAGGTCAAAGTCTAACAGACAAAATATGTCCAGTGCGAGACGAAGGTCCTGATGTGATTCAACTCTTCGGAATACTGTTGCTTGCAAAGGCACGACGCAAGACGGCGGAACAGCGTTGATTGATTGTGCCTTCGAGTGTTTCTACAAAAGCAAGATCTGCATCCTGCAGCCGTAGCTCTGAGCGTACGTCTGGTGCGTCCGTGATTGTGGCGTCGTATGCGCCGACCTCATCGAAGGGAATGGCGCTGACCCATGGGGTTGTGCCGTCCTGGCCATTTTCATGGTCATCCACGAAAACACCAGCATAGGCGGACATGGCCAGTCTGGCGATGTCATCACGGTCGCCGGATTGCACGAAACGGGTCAAATGCATGCAGATCGTACCAGCCGCCACCGCGCGTGCTCCAGAGAGACCATCGTGACGGTTGTCAGGAATGTGTTCAGCGATGGCCCGGAGGTCGCGTTCGCTGACTTGTCTGGGTTCACGTGCCGATGGGTCCTGCAGTGCCGTCCAGACCCTGTTGAGGCGGTGGCGGAAGAAACCGTAGGCATCAGATTTGATCTCACGGCAGCATATCACGAGATCGGGATAAAAACGTTCTGCGACGAGAAGACCGAACGCTTCCGCACGCCAATTGTCGACGCCGGATACGGGATCCGTCAGTCTGTAGCGGATAAAATTCCACGTTACAGGTTCGGCTTTGGCCATTGGTCGTCCAGCCAGTTCCGTTTTGCCCGCGGTGCGAATGATGCCGCAGTGCGAATAATTAGCACACCTTATATGATTCGTTCGACGTCAACGGCACATGCGTCATATCCGTAAATCCAGTCCAGTCGACGGGCGATGATGTCCGGCGCCAGTTGATTGATCAGGGCAAGCGGCGTCAAGGTCAGGTTGCGTTTCAGGGCGGAGTGCTGATGAAACAGGTGTCCGTTCCGACGGGCACGTTCCTGAATCCTGGTTGTGCGTGGCTTTCGGATCGCTTCATAATGTTCAAGTGCCGTCTGGATGTTGTCGCCCGAAGCCAGTGTTCTGGACAGAATAACTGCGTCTTCGAATGCCATCACGGCACCCTGGGCCATGAAAGGCAGCATTGGATGACAGGCATCGCCCAGCAAGGCGATGCGTTGCCCAGTCCAACGCGCGAGTGGCGGGCGATCGAACAGGCCCCACAGATGACATGTATCGGCACTGCCTAGCAGTTGGGTTATGCCGGGGCTCCATCCGTTGAAGGCTGTTCGCACGTGGTCGAGGTTGCCAGGCATGCTCCAGCTTTCCTCTGCCCAATAATCATGTTCCTTGACGGCGACGAAGTTGATCAGCGATCCGCCGCGGACAAAATAGTGGACGAAATGTTGTCCGGAACCGGCCCAGACGGTGGTATCGGGCGCAATGAGATCCGGATCGATGCGCTCTGCCGGAACAAGTCCTCGCCATGCAATGTTTCCGGTAAAGCGCGCCTGCTCTGGACCGAGCATCTGGGTGCGGACAGCGGAGTGTATTCCATCGGCACCGACCAGGAGATCGAACGTTTGCGTGGTGCTGCCTTCGAGGTGGATGTTGATGGAATCGGACGTATTTACGAATTTTGCGACACGAGCATTGTTTTGGATTTTTATACCACGCTCAATCGCTGCCGCATGGAGAACCTGTACGAGGTCAGCTCTGTGCAGGTGCAGGTAGGGCGCACCGTACCGTTTGGATGCGCTTTGGCCCATAGGTGTTCTGAACACGAGCTTGCCAGTGTCCGCACGTTGCAGCACAGTGGCCTCCGGTTCAAATGCGCTGTTCTGCAGGGCCTCGAGCAGCCCGTGATGTGCCAGCAATCGGGTACCGTTGGGACTGATCTGAATGCCTGCGCCAACGTCCTCCTGCCTCTGCGCCTGCTCGAAGACGACAACATCGTGACCGGTGTCGGCAAGTGCGATGCTGGCGAAAAGGCCGCCTGGTCCTGCTCCCACAATGCCTACATGCACGATTTAAACTCCAGTGCCAATGTCTTGCAAAGGCGGTTGCGTCTGCAGGCTTGGCGCAGCATAACGCGTTCCATCGATCTTCCTGTCCGTAGCGCCGCGGTGCGCTTTATGAAAGGCATCCCAAATGTTCGATTACAAAGGCAAGCACGTTTTTGTCGCGGGCGGTACGACCGGCATCAATTTTGGCATCGCGACCGGGTTCGCGAAGGCAGGTGCCAAAGTGTTCGTCGTGAGCCGCAAGGACGAGAATGTGCAGCGCGCCGTTGCTGAATTACAGACACATGGCGGGGCCGCTGCTGGCGCGACTGCGGACGTGCGCGATGTCGATGCGGTGGCTGCTGCGTTCGCCGAGGCTGTCACGCAATTCGGCCCTATTGATGTCCTGATTTCGGGGGCGGCGGGCAATTTCCCGGCTTACGCCAACGCCATATCGTCGAATGGTTTCAAATCTGTGGTCGATATCGATCTGGTGGGCACATTCCATGTCATGAAGATGGGGTTTGAACACCTCGTGAAGCCGGGTGGCGTTGTGATCAATATTTCGGCCCCACAGGCGGAGCTACCGATGGAAGCGCAGGTGCATGTGTGCGCGGCCAAGGCCGGTGTTGATATGGTGACGCGCGTGCTTGCGATGGAATGGGGCGAGCATGGGGTGCGTGTCCTGTCGGTCATTCCGGGACCGATCGCAGGAACGGAAGGCATGAAGCGCCTTGCCCCTACTCCGGAAATGATGGAGCTGTGCGCCCAAACTGTGCCGTTGCGGCGTGTTGGCGAGGTCGAGGATATGGCGGATGCCTGCCTCGCGCTCGCGTCCGACGCCTGCCGTTACATTTCGGGCGCTGTCATACCCGTGGATGGTGGGTGGTCGCTCGGCGGCGCCACTGTGGCGATGAATACTGTTGTCAACGCCGGTGTGAAGATGGGGTTCGTCAAGAAGCAATAGTGCCAATCAGCCCCCGCGCGCCAACGTCAGGCTTCGGTGGTGTGAGTTCCGTCAAACATTCTGTTAACGCCGCGAAAGACGGAGCGTTGGCCAACGCGTCAGTCGGCTTGAACCCTTCCCGGTCTGCAAGTGCTGTCGCAACGAGCCAGCGAAATTCAGGCACTTCGAAATAGGCGGCATGCACAAGTTCGCGCCACGTGAAGAACTTCAGTACAGCGCTTTCATTTGAGGTGTCGCGATCCGAGAACGCGAGTTCGCTGATCGCGTTTCTGAACTTTGATAAAGAATCGGCTGTTACTTCATTGCTGTAGGTCGTGATGGCTTCGCCGATTTGGGAGGGTAGGCAAGAGGGGTCCTGCTTGATCCAATATGGGCGAGCGATGGCACCGACTGCAACCTCTGCGACTGTATCGTTGCCAAGCGCGGTTCTCCTCACCTGAGCCCATGTCAGCGCATCGAGCCTGTTTGATGCGAAACGACTGATTGCGCCTGCGAACAACTGGACGAATTTCACCAATGCGATTGCAAGGCCAATGAAAATGATGGGCACAAGAAGGATTGGCAGTGCGTAGTTGATGATGCCTTTTATCGTACCTGTAGGGATATCTGCGTCGACGGCAATTCTTGAAACCTCATCTGTCACGAGATGAAACAGCAGACGGCTGTTGATGCGAATGCTGTTGCCGCGCCTGCAAAGTTGTCCTCTTCTGCAATCGGTACCGTCCGGTTTCTGGAGAAAGCGTTCCTTGAACCGTCGGGCACGCTCGTTCTGCACCACGTTGTTTTGATACGTCTTGCGGACCTTCTGTCTCATGTTTTTCAGGTCGTTCCGCAGAATTTCCACTTCTGACTGACGTTGCGTTCGCTCATCAAGGTCAGCCAGAGGATCGTTCACGCGTCGTCGAGCTGTACGTAATCTGTTGCGTGTATCTTCGATTTGTTTCCGGTCGTGCTTATAGAATGGCTCGACGGTCTCATAACGCTTGATGTCGTAAACTTTCGTTTTCAGAATGTCGGCAATTGCGACCATCGTTGCTGGTGAATTCAACAACCAAAGATAGATCAACGGCAAAATGAATGCGGAGACAAATGTCACGGCCGTTACGGCGAAATTCTCATGGAAGAAGCGGACCTTCACGGAATTCAGTGAGCTGAGCCCTTTTACAATCTCGTCGTCTTCGTGGACAAGTGGCAACCACTTCGATGCAAAAAGTTCTCGTGCTTTGCGAGTAATCCCGGGTCGATAGTAGAACAACGCCCGGTTCTGGTGCCAGGTGGTTGCGATATAGAAGAGTATAAACGGCAGGGCAGTCAGCGTCAGTGACGTCAGGAACCAGATTGTAGACTCTCGGTTTGCGAATGGAGATTTTCCGTCGATGATGTCTGCGAACGTGGCAACAAGAAACATGAACATCAGCATAAGCGACGCCACGTAAACGGCTTTCAGTAACAGCGGTAACCGCGAGAACAAAAACTGTTCCTTGCGCATTTCAACAAACGGCGTTCCAACCGTGATCCATCGACGCAGATTTGGTAGCGTCTGGTTCTTTGCAGCGGCGTTGATCAGCATTGTTGAGATCACCGAGCCACCATGGCTGTGCCCAACGAGACTGTAGGGTTCGCCTTCTGCTTCCAATTGTTGTGTGCGGGCCAGCAGCTTGTCGGCAGCCTTGCGGCGATCGCGTTCGCTATTGGCGCTGCTCCACTCAAAAGATTCGATTGTGACGGGGTTATCGTCTCCGGTCACAAACGCGCGCATATCTTTTTCAAACGCGCTTCCTGGTTGCCACCACTGAAGCACGGGCGGACCGACGGTGTCTCCTGCAGCGGGGGTGATCTCCCACTTTGCGAACGTGCCGTGAACGGTGATGATGCGTGCCATTGAGGATCTCGCTTTTTTGCCGTTCTATACCGTATTGCTGCGGCAACGTGGACGCACAAATGCACTCTGTGCACACATGTTGCTTGCGAGTGTGACCTGATCATAGGCGAAGCGTAATACCCGAAAGTGGCAAAAGGTATGCGCTGATCGTTTGACCTAGCCGCCTTCAGCCATCAGGGCTTCACGGGCAGATGCAAGCCGGGCTGTCTCGTCCTCAGACAATTCGGGATATTGAAGATCCAGTTCATCGAGGCGGTCAACGATGATCCGGCTGACCAATGCCCGCATGACGTCCTTGTTGTCTGCCGGAATGATGTACCACGGGGCGTGTTCCGTGCTGGTTTCGGTTAGCATATCGTTGAACGCCTCTGTGTAGGCATCCCAGTGACCGCGCTCCCCAAGATCGGAATGCGAAAACTTCCAGTTCTTCTTTTCTTCATCCAGACGTTTGAGAAAACGGTTTTTCTGTTCCTCTTTGGAAACGTTGAGGAAGAATTTGATAACAACCGTACCGTTGCGCGTGAGGTGACGCTCGAATCCATTGATGTCCTCGTAGCGTTCTTTCCAGATGTCGTTGGTGATAAGTGGTTTGGGAATGTTTTGCCCATCCAGAAATTCCGGATGTACACGTACGACGAGTACTTCCTCATAGTGTGAGCGGTTGAAAATTCCGATACGCCCGCGTTCCGGAACGGCTTTCCAGCAGCGCCACAGGAAGTTGTGATCCAGCTCTTCCTTGGATGGGGCCTTGAAGGAGAAGACCTGACAGCCTTGCGGGTTGACGCCACTCATGACGTGTTCGATCGTACTGTCCTTACCGGCGGCATCCCGGCCCTGGAAAATGATCAGAAGCGAATAGCGGTTGTCCGCATAGAGCAACTCCTGCGCTTCCGCCAATTCCTTGCGACGCGTCTTTAAAATCTTTTTGGCCTGATCATGAAGCTTGTCGATACCGAAGGATTCAAGTTCCGGATCGTCTTTCCATTCAGGATTGAAGAGCGTCATGTCGAGTGGCTTGCCCGGCGTCACAAGAAACGGTTCTGTCGAGAATTTTGGCTTACCCATTAATTCGGCCTCCCTAGCATTTTGAAGACCGTGGCGGGGGGGACACGGATCGGTCAAGTGAAAAGACCTTTTGTGCACTGTGGTTCGCCGATGTAACTGAAGAAAGAATTGTAACGGGGAGAGACGGCGTGGCACGACGCGGACGGCAAAGAGGGACGGCGAGCGGTACGGATGCGGCAACGTTGATACAACGGCCCTGGCAGCAACTGCGCAACCCATTTCCGCCCATCGACGTACTGAGTGCGGAGGATGTTGAGCGGATACATGACGCGTCGATGACGATTCTCGAAGATGTTGGGATGCGTATTCTTGATGTCGAGGCGCGGCGTATTCTGGAAATTGCCGGGTTTCGTCATGATGCGGATGAGGAACTGATCCGGTTTGATCGCGACGGAGTCATGGAGCTGGTGGCGCAGGCGCCAGCAATTGCAACGGTTCGAGGTTACGATCCGACGAAGCGTGTCGAGATGGGCGGCAATGCCGTCGCATTTGCAGCACTCGGTGGCGCACCGTTTTTTTCCGATCTTGAGGGGGGGCGACGACCGGGCACCCTGGCCGATCTGGAGAAACTCCTGAAGCTGACGCACACGTTCAACGTCCTGCATATCTCTGGGGGGTCCTCTGTCGAGCCGCAGGATGTTCCGGTGCCGATCCGGCATCTGGAGTTTTTCCTGAAATGTGCTTTGACAACTGACAAGCCGTGGAAGCCGCAAGGACCTGGTGCGACGCGGGCGCGAGATGCTCTCGCGATGGCGCGTATTCTCTATCAGACGGACGATGAAGGTTTGGCCGCTGATCCGATATATTTTATCAACACGAACACCAACACGCCGCTCGTGCTAGATGGTGAGATTGCGCAAAGTACAATGATTTACGCCAGAGCCGGGCAGCCGATTTGCGTCACACCGTTCACGCTATCGGGGGCCATGGCGCCTGCGACGCTGGCCGGGGCGCTGGCATTGCAGAATGCGGAAACGCTCGCTTGTTGTGCGCTTGTGCAGGCCATCAGGCCGGGCTGTCCGTATCTCTATGGCTCGTTTACGTCCAACGTGGACATGCGGACCGGTTCTCCTGCTTTCGGAACACCGGAATACGCGCAGGCGGCGCAGGCGTCGGGGCAACTGGCGCGTCGTTATAACCTCCCCTGGCGGTCGAGCAATGCAAATGCATCGTGTGCGCCGGATGCGCAGGCGGCCTACGAAAGCCAGATGTCGATGTGGGGGGCGTTGACCGGACATGTCAGTGTTCTGAACCATGCAGCCGGGTGGCTTGAAGGGGGGCTGGTTGCCTCAATGGAGAAATTTGTCTTCGATATTGAAATGTTGCAGATGATGGCGGCGTGGTTGTCGCCCATCGAAGTGAACGACGATACTTTAGGCCTTGACGCTGTACGTGATGTTGGTCCCGGAGGACATTATTTCGGAACAGCGCATACACTCGAACGCTACAAGACCGCGTTCTATGAACCTTTGCTCAGTGATTGGTCGAATTTTGAAAACTGGACAGACGCCGGTGCGCGTGACGCAACCGTGCGAGCGAATGGAATCTGGAAGCAGGCACTTGAGGCGTATGTCGCACCGGATATCGATGCGGGTGTTGCAGACGAATTACGGGACTATGTGGCACGCCGGAAACGGGAAATTCTGGTGGGGTGAGTGATCTCAGATAAGCTTTGCCGCGTATGCGGCGATTGACAATGAGGAGGTCAGACCCGGAGACTCTATCCCGAACAACTGCACAAGCCCTGGTATGCCATGGTCCGAGGGGGCAAGGATCATGAAGTCGGCCAAAGGCTCTCCCGGAGGTGTGATGCGGGGGCGGATGCCGCATGTGTCTGGTTGCAGACTGCCATCCTTCAGGCCGGGCCAGAAATTACGGATCGCGCTTTCGAATGCCGGGATCCATGACGGGTCATTGCTATAATCGAGATTGTGCCCCTCCATGGGGATCAGGTTTGGACCAAACGTCACTCGCCCGCCGATGTCCCGCACATAGTGGACACCAAGAAACCCCGCCTCGGGCATCGGGTAGATCAATCTCTCGAATGGTGCTTTGCTACCCGTGAGAGAAAAATAACACCCTTTTGCAAGATGCTGAGGTGGGATTTTTTCCTTGTCGAAACCGTCGATATTGCGAGCGACGTCCCAAGCCCCGTGGCCTGCAGCATTGATCAGATTTGTGCATGACAATTCGGTGCGACCGGCGTCCCCGATCTGCAGCGCAAACCCTGCCTGGCATAGGCGCACATGTTCGAGGGGGGAGAGAACGGCAATAGCAGCGCCCTCTGCTTCCGCTTCGCCGCGCAACGCCGTCATCAGTGCGGCTGCGTCTACAATGCCTGTCGATGGGGACAGTATCGCACCATGACAGTGGAGTTCAGGTTCCCATGCCATGGCATCTTTTGCGCTGACCATGCGGAGATCCGTGACACCGTTTGCGTGCCCTCTGTCATGCAATGCCTTCAATGTGGGCAACTGAACGGGATCTGTTGCGACGATCAGTTTTTCGATCCGGTCGTGATCGACATGCCGGGTGCGACAAAAATCATAGAGTCTGCGATTCCCGTCGACACAGAATTTCGCGCGCACCGAACCTTCGGGATAGTACATGCCCGCATGGATCACCTGGCTGTTGCGCGCGCTGGTGTGATGTCCGCCTGCGTCTTCCGCTTCGAGAATCAGGACCTCGTGACCTGAGCGCGCGAGCTCGCGGGCAATGGCGAGGCCAATGACGCCACTTCCGACGACAACGGTCTGGACGTGATATTCAACCGTCATTACTGGGCCCATCTTCATCGGGTTGTGGTGTGATGTTGGGATATGGATACGCTGAGTGAGCCGGGGTAATCAATTCTTACAGTGCCACATGTAATTCTGTTCGATTTGTTGGGTTGTCATGACTTCGAAAGCCAGCTTGTTGTGGCAGCGTGGATCATGCCCTGCACGGCGTTGCTGGCATGTTCGTTTGCCAGCGTGGTGAGTGAGATCCCTGCGTTGTTGTTGATTGTCGGATCAGCACCCTTGGTGAGTAGTGTTTCTACAACTGCAGCCCGGTCGTTCAGCACCGCATAGACGATGGGTGTCATCCAGTCGTTCGATGTTTCAGTGCTTTTCGGTGGGCGGACCTCTGCGAATGTCATGTTGACCGTGTTGGGTGTTGCAGAGAGATGTGCGGTGAGTCGCTTGAGGTTGCCGCGTGCTGCTGCAGTAAAGATGTCCATATCGGCCTGATCCAGAATGGCGATAATGCGCTCGTGGCCTGCGTGCAGAGCCCATCCGACCGGGGGAGCCAAATGGTACGCGTCACGCTGCTTTGCGTCTGCTCCTGCGTCCAGGAGAAGTTGCACGATCTCGGGATTGTCGTTGAGGGCGGCTTCATGAAGTGGCGTTCGCGCGCACGGTTGGTTCAGGTTGAAGTCCAGTGCAATCATGGTTTGGAGCGCGACGATGTTCTCCAGTTTCGCGGCGTCGCAGAGGAGTTCGTTCTGGCGAGGGGGGGCTTGTGACGTGAGTTCAGGGTTTATGGCGAGAATTGAGCGTGCCTCTTCGGTGTTGCCAGTCATGCAGGCAGCGTCAAACCGGTCACTGGGTGAGAGCGCTGGCGTATCTGCACCAGCGGCGCGCAATGCGTCGGCAATCTGTGTCTGACCGTGGAGGACGGCGGCCTGCCAGGGCGTCTTGCCCTTGGTGCGCGTATCATATGTGTCGTCGGGTTTGTTGAGATCTGCACCGTGGTCGATCAGAAGTTGTGCACGTTCCGTGAATCCACGGCGGATGGCATTCATCAGTTGAAAGTGCATGGTCTCGCTTGGGTGGGGAACGAGTTTGTCGTCCTCCATCAGAAACCAGTTGTTCTTGTCCTTTGCACTCAAGCCGTATTCGAGAAGAAGTTCGAGACAGGTGTTGTTCGACGTGAAGCAACGATTGTATGCCGCCTGACTGTCGTTTGGACTTGCGCCACGCTCCAGCAGGGCGCGCGCAAACGGTACCATGTCCGCGTGTTCGGGCTGCTTTTCCGGCCCGCCTTCCCCTTCGCCGAAGACGCCTGTTAGTGCGGTAAACTTATACTGGCCGCCCCACATGTAGTGAGCGTTCGGGTTCGCGCCGCGTTCGAGCAGACGATGGGCAGCTGGGAACGATGACTGTCCGGGAAGGCGGGCGTAGGCTGCGTACATGATGGGCTCCCAATTGAAATATCCTCCTTTCTTGTCAATAAGGTCAGGGTTTTGATTGAGCCAGTCGTCGATTTTTCCTGCATCGCCGATTGCTGCTGCGGTGTAGATGCTTTCGGTCCGGATTTCGGGATGGGCTTTTAGAAGGTCTTGTGCCTGGTCTAAGCGGGACGCGCCGCTGTCGGCAACGGGGCTGTAAACGACTGTGACAAGATCGAGGAAACGATTGGCCCGTTGCTCAGCGCTCTCCACGTCTGGCGTGCCGCCTTCTATGTGGGCCTTGAGTTTTGACCAGCTTGAGAAACCGAACTCGCGCGCAAGAACGAGATGCGCCTGCTGCAATTGAATAACACCTGGATTGCCGAAGTAGGGTCCAACCCGTTCGAGGGCTTGAGGCTCGCGGGCGTGGACTGACTTGAGCAGAGCTTTGGCCTGCTTCTTCAGGTTTACCAGATTCGGAGATGGGGGAAGATTGTAGATCGGCATGTGCGACCTCCTTTCAAACCGTCCGGTATCCGCACCCTCGGACCTGAAAAGAGGTTCGGTATGGGAGTGTCATCTTGTCAGGTGGGCTTGGCCCTGCCCGCGGATCGGGTGCCTCCTGAAGGCTCCACGAGCCTAGCAGGATTACGTGTTTTGGGACAAGGCGGGTTCTAAACGCGCTGCTCGTCATGAGGTGTTTCGAGGGCCGCTTCAAGTGCGTCGTGAACGGTCTTTCGCGAGCGGGTCAATGGTGCGAGCCAGGCATAGAGCACCGGCGTGAGGAACAGTGTGAGAACGGATGAGAGGAGAAGGCCACCCATAATCACCGTGCCGATCGCAATCCGACTTTCGGCTCCGGCACCGCTCGCGAGTACGAGAGGCAGTGCACCAAAGATCGTCGAGACGACCGTCATGACGATTGCGCGCAGACGAATAACGCTCGCCTGGTGAACTGCCGTACGGGCATCGAGACCGGTTTCACGGAGCTGGTTTGCAAATTCAACAATCAGGATGCCGTTCTTCGCCATCAGGCCGATCAACAGCAATATACCTATCTGACTGAAGACGTTGATCGACAGCCCGGCGAACCAGAGCGCATAGACGGCACCGGCGATGGCGAGCGGAACGGACAAGAGAATGACGATCGGGTGAATAAAACTCTCAAACTGGGCGGCGAGCACGAGGAACACAATCAGGATTGCAAGTCCGACCACGAACAGAACGCCGCCGGAACTGTTGCGAAATTCGCGTGATTGGCCATCCAGTGACAGGCGTGCTTCGGGTGGTAAGATGTCGCGTGCTGTTGCTTCCATGTCGGCGATGGCTTTTCCAAGCGGATAGGAATCCGCCAATGCAGCGGTCAGTCGAATGGATGGCATGCGGGCGAAGCGACGAAGTGATGCGGATGCAGCGCCTTCAGTCTTGATGACAAGTGCGCTCAACGGGACAAGCGTTGTGCCGTCATTTGCCCGAACAAAAATACCGTCGATGGCGTCGGGTGAAGTTCGGTCTTCGTCTGCAGCCTGAAGTACAACCGCGTATTCACGTCCACGATTGACGAACCGTGTGATTTCCCGTGATGCCAGCATTGTGCGCAGCGTTCCGGCGATAGTCTCCGCACTGACGCCGAGGTCGTTAGCCCGTTCACGATCAATCGACAGGGTGAGTTGCGGTTCGTTCTCATCGTAGTTCAGTTCCGCATTGCGCAGACCGCTGTTTTCCCGTGCTGCTGCGAGAAGTTGTTTCGCCCAGGTTTGTACGCTGGCGAAATCTGCACCACTTACGACAATGCGAAGTGGCGAGCTGTTGCCGCGCAAACCGAGACCCGCCGGCGTAACGGGGAAGCCACGTGCGCCCGGAAGCCCGGTGATGCCCGGGATCAGACTGGACGCGATTTCGCGGCTTGAGCGTTCACGATCTTCCCACCGTGTGAGGCGGATGACGAGAAATGAGCGGTGTGGGCGATTTCCCCATCCTGTGTAACCATAGACTGTACGAAATTCACCTCGCTCGCGAAGCGGTCCCATCATTCCTTCGATCTTGCGTGCTTGCCTGTCCGTAAAGGTTTTCGTGCTACCAAGTGGCGCGGCGATGGGGACAAAAATCAAGCCGCGATCTTCTTTCGGAGCGAGTTCGCGCGGGAGAGACTGGAGGACCAGGTAGCTGGCGATTGCGATCAACCCACATGCGGCGACGACGATCAACGGCGCATCCAATGCCTTGTTCAGTAAACGTCCATAGGCTCCTGAAATACCTTTCGGTTGTGCTGCAAATTCTGTGTTGGCCAACGTTGATGAGCTTGGTCTTAGAAGTCGTGACGCCAGTGCCGGGCATGCTGTGAGTGCGACAAAGGTCGAAATGACAACGGCGGCGGCCATGACGAAGCCGAATTCGACAAACAAGCGACCGACCTGTCCTTCAAGGAACGAAATCGGGACAAAAACAGCGACCAGGGTTACGGACGTTGCAATGATTGCGAACGTGACCTGACGTCCGCCCCGTACGCCAGCAACGAGCGGTGTCTCGCCCATGTCGATGCGGCGCTGCACGTTCTCCAGCATGACGATCGCATCATCCACGACCAGGCCAATGGCGAGCAGAAGCGCGAGCAAAGTCAGAACGTTGATGGAGAATCCCAGAATGGAAATAAATGCAAAGCAGCCGACCAGGGATACGGGAATTGTAATTGCAGGAATGATCGTTGCGCGCCAGGACCGCAGTCCCACCAGTATGACGAGAACCACAAGAACGAGGGAAATCATCAGGGCAATCACCACTTCGCGTAGCGATGCCGCAATGTAGGTGGCGTCGTCGGACCCGATGTTGATTGTCATGCCTTCGGGCAATGTGGGGGTCAGTTTCGCGACCTCTGCGCGAACGGCCTTCGAGATTGCCATCGTATTGGCCTGGGATTGCCTCAGGACCCCCATGCCAATGGCATCCTTGCCATCGACGCGTACAATGGTGTTTTCGTCTTCTATGCCCTGCTCGACCCTGGCGATGTCGCCTAGCCGTATCGTATAGCCCTCGGCCTCGGAGACGACGAGTTTGCGGAACTGCTCCATACTGGTTAGTCGTGTATCGAGACGCACCAGCATTTGGCGCGTGACGGACTTGATGTTGCCGGCGGGCAGTTCGAGATTGTTACGCGTCAGGGCATCTTCCACGTCGCGGACCGTAATGCGTCGGGCCGCCATGGCTTTGCGGTCGAGCCAGATGCGTACAGCGAGGCGTCGCTTGCCGTAGATGTTCAGTCTGGCAACGCCATCGAGTGTGGCAATACGATCGTTGATGACGCGTTCCAGGTAGTCGGTGATTTCTGCCGTTGTGTGGCGGTCGCTTGTCACAGCCATCCAGATAACAGGGTCGCCATCGGCATCGCTTTTCACGACTTGAGGATCGTCAGCATCCTCGGGGAGGCGTGAGCGCACACGGCCGACTGCGTCGCGAACATCGTTGGCCGCTTCATCGATATTGCGCGAGGTTTCGAACTCGATACGTGTACGTGAACGCCCACGTCGGCTTTCCGAGCTGATGGTGCGGACGCCCGCAATACCCGAGACTGATCCTTCGATGATCTCGGCAATTTCGGTGTCGACAACCTGAGGTGAAGCGCCCGTGTATTGTGTCGTTACGGATACGACGGCGCGGTCTGCGTCCGGGAGTTCGCGAACCGGCAGTCCGAACACGCTGGACAGTCCGAATACGATAATCAACAGACTGGCAACTGCGGCCAGTACTGGTCTGCGGATGGCGAGTTCGGGTAGCACTAGCTGCCGTCCTTCTTGTCTGCCCCGCCTCGTGATTTGCGGGGAAGTTCAGCGGTTGGTGTCGGCGTGACTGATTTCGAATTTAGATCAGATGGCTGGATTTTTATTCTCGCTCCATCTTTCAGGCGGTGTGTTCCCTCGCTGACCACCCGGTCACCGGATTTGGCACCAGACCTGATTTCGATCACTCCGTCGCGCCGTTGTCCTGTTTCGACTGGTTTCCTGGTCACGGCTTCTCCGTTTGCGTCGACCACATAGATGAATTTTCTATCGCCTTCCACGACGAGTGCTTCTTCGGGGATGGCCGGGCTCTGGCGTTCGTCAAGTTGCACGGTGAGGCGCATGAACATGCCGACCGGGAGTGCACCATCCTTGTTAGGAACGCGGACATGCACCTTGAATGCGCGACCGACGGGATCGATACGTTTGTCAATTGCGACGACGGTGCCCTTGAATGTGCGGTTGGGAAATGCGGCACTTTCGGCTTTGACGGAGGAGCCTTTGCGAATGATTGGATAGAGGGACTCCGGCAAGCGTGTCTCTATTTCGATGGACGATACATCGTCGAGGGTCGTTAGCATAACGTCGGTGTCGACGCGCGCGCCAATGTCAATTTCACGCATGCCTGTACGCCCCGAAAAGGGGGCACGCACTATGCGGTCCGACAGTCGTCGTTTGGCCCGTATCCGCTCTGCTTTGGCAATCGCCTGCTTGGCTCGCAATTCAATCACGCGAGCTTCGGCAATGTTGCGCTGGCGGTACAACTTTTCCGCACGCTTGAGTGCGATGTTCGCTTCTTCCAGTTTGGAAATCGCCTCGGCCAGATCTGCTTGCTGGATTTCATCATCGAGTTTGGCGAGCACTGCACCGGTTTTTACAACACGGCCAGGTTCAATTGACAGCGCCGTGATGCGGCCAGATGATGATGAAACGATATTGACGGACTGCAACGCGCGGGTGCTGCCAACTGCTTCAACCGTTTGGCGGAATGTTTTTGTTTCGATTTGTGCAACCAGAACGGGAGATGCGCGATCCCCGCGTGACTTACGACCGCCACCCTTGCTTTTTGCGCCCTTTACCGCGGCGTCGGTGGGTCCGCTGGCGGGCCAGATGCCAGCCTGGAAGGTGTAGCCCGCTGCGGCGATTGCGCCAAGAACAAGGACCACAAGCAATTGACGCAGAACGGGCACGGTTTGATAAACCTAAGGTGTGAGAGCAGAAACAACATCTATCGCGTAATCCGCCTGGAACGCCAACTCTACCCGGACTGTCGGGTTAACGCCACGAAAAGCGTTTTCGCGCTGGTCCCTCCAGGAGTTACGTGATGAGGACAAACACTGTCGCACGTTGGTGTGCATTGTGTGGCGGGACGTTCAGGTCAGACGTCTTATCAAAGAGTGATTTTAAGGCTGGCAACTGTTGCGAGATAAGCCTGGGTTATCGCATCGTGGGCAACGTGTCTGCCGTCTTGCACGAGATGGCGGCCGGCGGACCAGACGTCACGGACCATGGTGTCGCTTCCGGCGAAGATGAAGCTGTCCAGGATCGTATCGCCTGACCGGTTGGCGAGGTCGACTGCCGCGGCATCCAGTGCGAGTAGGTCGGCCCACGCGCCCGGAGCGATGCGCCCCGTGTCGCGGGCGGCGGCTTGAGCTCCGCCTGACACTGCGGCGTCGAAGAGCCGTCGGCCGGTTGATTTTTCCAATGTCGCAAGGGTTGCGCGCGCGTGATCTCTCAGACGTTGCGAATGCTCAAGCGTGCGCAATTCCTCTGAAAGGGAGATGCGGATGTTGGAGTCCGAGCCGATGGCAACCGCACCGTTGTTCTGAAACCATCGCACGCCGTCGAATATTCCGTCGCCAAGGCTGGATTCCGTCAAGGGGCACAAACCGGCGACTGCGCCTGTCTTTGCAAGGAGGATCGTTTCATGTGGTTCCATCTGCGTGCAATGAATCAAGCACCAATTTTCATCCACATTGTGGTGGTCAAGCAACCATTCAACGGGGCGCTGTCCCCACGCGTTCTGAACTTCCTCCACTTCGGCAACCTGTTCGGCCAGGTGCATGTGGATGAGGTTGTCACGACTGCTTTCAAGTACGTATTCAAGACCTTTGGGTGAAATGGCCCGTAAACTGTGCGGTGCGATGCCGATCGTGCAGTCCTCAGGCAATGCCGACACGCTGGCTCTTGCGCCTTCCAGAAGTCTGACAAAGCGATCCGGATCGTTGCCGAAGCGGATTTGCCCCGGTGCGAGATCGCGCTGATCGCAGCCACCGTACTGGTAGTAGACCGGGAGCAACGTGAGGCCTATGCCGCTCGTTTGCGAAGCGGCGACGATGCGTTCGGACATCTCGGAAAGGTTGTCATATGGTGCGCCGCCAGGTTGATGATGGAGATAGTGGAACTCTACGTTCGTTGCGTAACCGGCTTCCAGCATTTCCATCTGTACGAATGTCGCTATGGCCTCGATGTGCTCCGGGGTCAGTTGATCGAGGAAGCGGAACATTAACTGGCGCCAGGTCCAGAAGGAATCCCTCGGATCGGGACCCTGGTGTTCTGTCAGGCCAGCCATGGCGCGCTGGAAAGCATGGCTATGGGCGTTCACGGGGGCGGGGAGTAAAATTCCAGTTTGTATGCCTTCAGGTTTCACGTCTGTTTCGACACGTTCGATGCGGCCTGATTTGCTGATGTCTACGCGAACATTACGCTTCCACCCGTCTTGCGTCAGTGCCCGGTTCGCCCACAATGTCGACATGGTTCTACTCGTATTGACACGCGATAACATGTACGTACCTATTGCGAGTGCCCTTTCACAAATCAAGCGAAATGACTAACGATGCTGTACCGGAACGCAACCCTTGCGACGATGGATGCAGGACATCCTTATGGTTTGGTGGATCGTGGCGCTGTGGTCGTGGAAGGTGCGAGTATCCAATGGGTGGGCTCTGAGAAAGATCTGCCCAAGACTCATCATGGTCACGAGATGACCGACCTCGAAGGGCGGCTCGTGACACCCGGGCTGATCGATTGCCACACGCATATTGTGCATGGCGGACATCGGGCGGGTGAGTTTGAAATGCGACTTGAAGGGGCGACATACGAAGAGGTCGCGCGTGCCGGTGGTGGCATCGTTTCGACGGTTGGTGCAACGCGGAATGCCAGTGTCGACGCACTTGTACAGTGGGCGCTGCCGCGTGTTGATGCGCTGTTGACTGAGGGTGTGTGTGTGGTCGAGATCAAGTCAGGATACGGGCTCGATCATGAGACGGAATTGAACATGCTTCGTGCGGCACGGATGATTGCCGATGTTCGACCTGTTCTTGTTCATACCAGCTTTCTTGGAGCACATGCCGTGCCGGGAGACTATCATGACCGGCCGGATAGTTACATCGATGATATTTGTCTCCCTGCGCTTCGAGCCGCGCATGCAGAGGGTCTTGTTGATGCCGTTGACGGGTTTTGCGAGGATATCGCTTTCAGCCCGGATCAGATCGCACGTGTGTTTGAAGTGGCGCGTGAGCTTGGTCTACCTGTCAAACTGCATGCCGAACAACTTTCGCATTTAGGGGGCACGCAACTGGCAGCGCAGTTCGGTGCATTGTCTGCTGATCATGTGGAGTATGCGACGCCGGCGGATGCCAAGGCTCTTGCGGCAGCGGGAACGGTGGCGGTTCTTCTCCCCGGGGCCTTCTACACTCTGCGCGAGACGCACGTGCCACCTGTTGCAGCGTTTCGGAAACATGGCGTTCCGATGGCTGTTGCGACGGATTGTAATCCGGGATCATCACCGTTGGCTTCGCTCCTGCTTGCCATGAACATGGCTTGCACATTGTTCGGTTTGACACCGGAGGAAGCTCTGGCCGGCGTTACGCGACATGCGGCCAAAGCGCTTGGGATCACGGACTGTGGCATGCTTGGAAGTGGAATGCGGGCAGATCTCGCGGTGTGGGACGTCGAGCAACCTGCGGAGTTGGCATATCGCATCGGCTTCAATCCGTTGTATCAACGTATTTTTGCTGGTGCATCGTGAGTGTTATCCTTCATCCCGGCCAGACCACGTTGCAGGACCTGGCCCTGATCTGGCGTGGGGCCGCTGTTGAATTGTCTCGCGATGCGCGACGTGATGTCGAGGCGGCAGCGGCGTCCGTTTACCGTGCGGTCGAGAGGGGCAAAGCCGTCTACGGCGTGAATACCGGGTTCGGGAAACTGGCGACGGTCAAGATTGCGGCGGACGATACCGAGAGGCTCCAGCGTAATCTGATACTTTCGCACTGTTGTGGCGTTGGTGAATCGCTGGAAACCGATACGACGCGGCTGATGATGGTGTTGAAGATTTTATCGCTTGGCCGTGGTGCGTCAGGTGTGCGTTGGACGTTGATCGAACTCCTCGAAAATATGATCCGGCTTGATGTCACGCCAATCGTTCCCGTTCAGGGATCGGTGGGGGCTTCGGGAGATCTTGCCCCGCTGGCTCATGTGGCCGCGGTGATGATTGGCGAGGGGCAGGCACGTGTCGGCGGAGAGATTCTTAGCGGACGCGAGGCGCTGGAGACGGTGAAGCTTGAACCGATCGTACTCGGTCCCAAGGAAGGCCTTGCGCTGATCAACGGGACGCAGTTTTCAACTGCCTGTGCGCTTGCCGGTCTGTTTCGTGCCTGGCGCTGTGCGGCGAACGCGGTAATCACATCCGCATTGAGTACTGATGCCATCATGGGCTCCACCGCGCCTCTTGTGGATGAAATTCATACGTTGCGGGGACATCGCGGGCAGATCGAGGTTGCGCGTGCGATGCGTGGTCTGATGACCGGGAGCGAAATTCGTGAGAGCCATCGCGATGGCGATACGCGTGTGCAAGACCCGTACTGCATTCGATGTCAGCCTCAGGTGACTGGCGCTGCGATGGATCTTTTGCAGTTTGCCGGAAGTACGCTGGAGGTCGAGGCCAACGCGGTGACGGACAATCCGCTTGTTCTCGTAGAACAAGACCGTATTGTTTCAGGTGGTAATTTTCATGCGGAACCTGTGGCCTTTGCAGCTGATCAGATTGCGCTGGCCCTGTCTGAAATTGGGGCCATTGCGCAGCGACGTGTCGCGTTGATGGTTGACCCGACACTGAGTTTTGATCTTCCGCCGTTCCTGACGCCGGATCCGGGGCTGAATTCAGGTTTCATGATTGCCGAAGTGACGACAGCGGCATTGATGAGCGAGAACAAGCATCTTGCAAATCCGTGTTCAACAGACTCAACCCCAACTTCGGCGAACCAGGAAGATCACGTCAGCATGGCGGCGCATGGTGCCCGGAGGTTGTACCGGATGGTGGATAACCTGGAGACGATCCTTGGTGTCGAGCTGTTGTGTGCGGGGCAAGGCATCGAATTCCGTGCACCGCTCAAGACCAGTCCGGCGTTGGCAAAGATTCTTGACGCTGTCCGGTGTGTGGTGCCGCCACTTGAACAGGACAGATATATGGCGTTGGACCTCCAGGCGGCTCAAAGTTTGATCTCGGGCGGGCAATTGTTAACCCATGTCGATCTACCGACGTTCGTGACGGGAGGTGTGGCATGACGCCTGTTGAGGTGGTTCGTGGCGATGGTCCGATTGTTCTGGGCGTCCCACATACGGGAACGCATGTTCCAGAGGATATTTTTTCCTCTCTCACGCCGCGTGGGCAGGAACTGGCGGATACGGACTGGCACATCCATCAGCTGTATGATGGACTTGTTCCGGACGTCACGATGGTGCGCGCATCGTTTCATCGCTATGTCATTGATGCGAATCGCGATCCGTCCGGTGCGAGCCTCTACCCCGGACAGAATACGACTGGACTGGTTCCAACGACTGATTTTGACGGCGCGCCACTGTGGAACGTTCTGCCGAGCGCGGCTGATATTGAGCAGAGAAAAACTGCGTATCATACGCTTTATCATGCCGCTCTGGCTGATGAACTGCAGCGTGTGCGGGCAGTCCACGGTGTTGCTATCCTCTACGATTGCCACTCCATCCGATCGCATATTCCATATCTGTTCGACGGTGTATTGCCGGACTTCAATATCGGTACGAACACTGGCGTGACATGCGCGCCGGACCTTGCGAAGCGCGTTGAGGATGTGTGTGATGCGGCAGAGGGGTACAGCACCGTGACCAATGGTCGTTTTAAAGGGGGCTGGACGACACGACACTATGGCAAGCCGGATCTTGGTGTCCATGCGATTCAGATGGAGTTGGCGCAATCCACCTATCTGACCGAGGAACAACCCCCATGGACTTATCATGTCACCAAGGCTGACAGACTACGGATGCATTTGAAAACCATTCTGGAAGTATTGAGTACGTGGGCGCACGAGCAGGATGCCACATCGAGTGAGGACCAATGACATGACCTTGAATGCCGAAGAGTTGTTGAGTGATGTGCAGGTCGAGCAATTTCAATCGAAAGGCGCTGTGCTGCTTAAAGGCGTGTTTCTGGATTGGGTCGAAAGTGCACAGGCCGCTATTGAAGAGAACAAATCCAATCCGAGTTGGCGGGAACGAACGTATCGGCCGGACGATGGTGGCGCGCCGTTCTTTCAGGACTACTGCGTCTGGTCACAGTTCGACGGGTACAAGGCGCTTGTTGCGGATTCACCGATGCCTGCGCTCGCTGCCCGCTTGATGACCTCGAAGACGGCGCGTGTGTTCCATGACCATATTCTGGTGAAGGAGCCGGGGAATTCCGTCGTTACGCCATGGCATCAGGACCAGCCCTATTATCTTGTTGAAGGACAAAAGACTGTCAGTTTCTGGGTCCCGCTCGATCCGGTGCCGCGTGAGCGGACCATTGAATATGTTGCCGGGTCGCATCAATGGGGCAAGAGCTTCAGACCCAAGCGGTTTGACGGAACGGACCTCTTCGAGAATGACACCTCGGAAGCTGTGCCGGACGTTGATGCCGAGCGTGACAACCTCGAAATCCTCGGTTGGGCGGTTGAACCAGGTGACGCTGTGGCCTTCTCGTTCCGCACATTGCATGGCGCGCCTGCAAACGCGTCACCAACGCGCAGGCGCGTTATCTCCGTGCGATGGGTGGGTGACGATGCACGTTTCGTGAAACGTGCCGGGACAACCTCACCTGCGTTCCCTGACCTCGACTATGAAGACGGGGCGCCGTTTGAGGGGCCGAACTTCCCTCTTCTCTATCCTGCCTCATAACCTTCCGGAGCCAATTCATATGAGCAATTCGCGCCACAATATGCGGGACGTGTTCGCACCAACCGGCCCTGAGATCACCACCAAGAGCTGGTTGACGGAAGCGCCGATGCGGATGCTGATGAACAACCTGCATCCTGACGTGGCCGAGAATCCCCACGAACTTGTGGTTTATGGCGGTATCGGACGGGCGGCACGGACATGGGAGGATTTTGATCGCATCGTTGCCAGCCTCAAGACGCTTGAGGCGGATGAAACGCTGCTTGTTCAATCCGGAAAACCGGTCGGTGTGTTTCGCACGCATGCTGATGCGCCTCGCGTGCTGATCGCGAACTCCAATCTGGTGCCACATTGGGCGACATGGGACCATTTCAACGAACTGGATCGCAAGGGCCTTGCGATGTACGGCCAGATGACAGCCGGTTCGTGGATTTACATTGGTACGCAAGGCATCGTGCAGGGCACCTATGAGACGTTCGTGGAAGCCGGGCGACAGCACTATGGCGGTGACCTGACGGGTAAATGGATCCTCACGGCCGGGCTTGGCGGCATGGGCGGCGCGCAACCTCTTGCTGCTGCAATGGCCGGTGCGTGTAGCCTAGTTGTGGAATGCGATGAGACACGCGCAGACTTTCGTTTGCGAACGAATTACGTGGATGAAAAAACACACTCACTCGATGACGCGCTTGCGATGATCGAGCGTTGGACATCTGCCGGAGAGGCGAAGTCTGTTGGATTGATCGGAAATGCGGCGGATGTGTTTCCAGAACTGGTGAAGCGTGGTGTGCGACCCGACATCGTGACGGACCAGACAAGTGCGCATGATCCGGTTCACGGTTATCTGCCGCAAGGCTGGTCGCTCGCTGAATGGCGCTCCCGGCAAGACAGCGATCCGAAAGCCGTTGAAGCGGCTGCACGTGCCAGCATGAAAATTCACGTTACGGCCATGGTGGACTTCTGGAACCAGGGCGTGCCGACGCTCGATTATGGTAACAACATTCGTCAGGTGGCTCTCGACGAAGGGCTTGAGAATGCGTTTGCATTTCCAGGATTCGTTCCGGCTTACATTCGTCCTCTCTTTTGTCGTGGCATTGGCCCGTTTCGCTGGTGTGCGCTATCAGGTGACCCGGAGGATATCTACAAGACGGACGCCAAGGTGAAGGAGTTGGTGGATGACCCACATCTGCACAACTGGCTTGATATGGCGCGTGAACGCATCAGTTTTCAGGGGTTGCCCGCTCGTATTTGCTGGGTTGGTCTTGGCGTGCGCGACAAGCTCGGACTGGCGTTCAACGAGATGGTGCGGACCGGTGAGCTGTCGGCCCCGGTCGTGATCGGTCGGGATCATCTGGATTCCGGATCGGTCGCGTCGCCAAACCGGGAAACGGAGGCAATGAAGGACGGGTCCGATGCGGTGAGTGATTGGCCGTTGCTGAATGCACTGCTCAACACGGCATCTGGTGCGACATGGGTTTCACTCCACCATGGAGGCGGTGTCGGTATGGGATTTTCGCAGCATTCCGGGATGGTAATCTGTTGCGACGGGACCGAGGACGCGGATCGCAGGATTGCACGTGTGCTCTGGAATGACCCGGCCACAGGTGTGATGCGGCATGCCGATGCGGGGTATGTAGATGCCATTGCCTGCGCGCAGGAGCACAATCTGAATTTACCGGGCCTGAAATAGGGAAACGCTTTTTGCGCTCAGTCAGTTCCGTACAGTAGCCCGCCGCAACACGCCACCGTTTGGAGCGAACAGCAAGGCGCATAGAAACAATGCGCTTTGTACCAGAACGATGCAGGGGCCCGTTGCGCCATCGATGTGGAAGCTGATGAGCGTGCCGAGAATACTGGCGGTGAGCGCTGAGCTGATGGCAACGGTCAGCATGTGATCGAAGCGGCGGGTGAGAAGAAATGCAGTCGCACCCGGACCGATAAGCATGGCGACCACGAGAATGATGCCGACGGCCTTGAGCGACGTCACGATTGTCAGGGCGAGCACAATCAGCAGTCCGTAATGCAATGCGCGAACCGGAAGGCCGATAGCTTTCGCGTGTTGGGGATCGAACGCGTACAGCAGCAGATCCTTGCGTTTGGCGATGATGAGACCGAGGACGGCCAACGCGATCACCGTGGTTTCGATGACATCACGTGTGGTGATACCAAGGAGGTTGCCGAACAGGATGTGGTTGAGGTGCTGATCGGTTTCGATTTGTGTGAACAGAACGATGCCGAGACCGAACATGCCGGAGAATACGATGCCCATGACCGTGTCTTCCTTGATGCGACTGTTCTCCTTGAGATACCCGGTCGCAATGGCAGAAAATAATCCGGCTGCAAAAGCGCCGACGGCCAACGGCAGGCCTGCCATGTAAGCGAGAACAATTCCGGGAAGCACTGCATGGGACACCGCGTCGCCCATCAACGCCCAGCCCTTGAGGACGAGATAGCAGGAGAGGACGGCGCTTACCGTTCCGACGAGCACCGCGATCCACAGTGCACGCTGCATGAAGGGGTAGATCAGTGGTTCGGCGAAAAACTCCCATACGATCATGATGTTTGCTCATGTTCTGCGATGGATGCTGCGGCGGCGCGGCGTGTCTGGAGCAGACCGTGTTTCGGTGCAAAGAGGAATATCGCGAGGAACACGACTGTTTGCAGAACGACGATGATGCCACCTGTTGCGCCGTTGAGAAAGAAACTGAGGTAAGCACCGATAAAACTTGTTGCTGCCCCGATCGCGACACTGAGCAGCAGGAGGATATGGAAGCGGTCGGTGAGTAGATATGCTGTTGCGCCGGGGGTGATAACCATGGCGACAACAAGGAACGCACCGACGGTTTGCAATGCTGCAACGGTGCAGGCTGATAGCAGCGTGAAAAAGAGAATTTTCAGGCGGATCGGATGCAACCCCACGGTTCGCGCATAGTTTTCGTCGAAAAACACAACCATCAGATCTCGCCACTTGAGCGTCAGGATCGTGAGCGAAACAGCCGCGATGATGAGAACCTGCAATGCCTCGTCATCGGGGATCGCAAGCACGTTTCCCATGATGATGGTCTGCACATTCACAGCCGTCGGGTAGATGGACACGAGCAGAAGCCCGAATGCGAAGAATGATGTGAAAATGAGACCTATGATGGCGTCTTCGCGCAGGCGGCTCACCTGGTTGACCAGATACATGCCGAGTGAGGCGAGCAGTCCGGCAAGGAAGGCGCCCGCGGCGAACGGCAGGCCGAGGATGTAGGCGCCAGCCACGCCCGGCACGATGGCGTGAGCCAAAGCGTCGCCCATGAGTGACCAACCCTTCAACATCAGATATGCGGATAAAAAAGCGCACACGCCACCAACCAGAGCACTGATGACCATGGCCTTTATCATGTAATCGTAGGCGAAAGGGACGAGGAGTTCGCTCATGACGCGTCGTCCATGAATTCTGGTGGAGGTCCCGTTTCGTCACGATCGCGCTGGCGGCGGCGCGGTTCGTGCGCACGATCCTTGTTGCCATAGAAAATGACCGGGCGTTCGTCGTCGGTCAGAACCGTGACACCGCGTTCGTCCTCGTCGTTGTGAAGCTCCGTTCCGTCGAGGCGGAAGTGGCGGAGCACACCGCCGAATGCTTCTTCCAGATTGCTCTGTGTGAACGTCGTTTCCGTTGGGCCAGCGGCTAGAACGGTCTGATTGATGAGGACAACCTGATCGCAGAAGTCTGGCACGCTTCCGAGGTTATGCGTGGAGACCAGCATCAGGTGGCCAGCGTCGCGCAACTCGCCCATCAGGTCAATGATGGCGTGCTCCGTCTTGACGTCGACGCCTGTGAACGGCTCGTCAAGGAGGATAAGTTTTCCTTCCTGCGCGAGAGCCCGTGCCAGGAAGACGCGTTTTTTCTGTCCACCGGACAATTCTCCAATCTGGCGGTCACGATATTCTGTCATACGAACCCGATCGAGGGCATCGGTGACCATGGCGCGGTCGTGGACGGAAGGTGTTCGGAGAAATCCCATATGACCGTAACGGCCCATCATGACCACATCTTCAACGAGGACCGGGAAATTCCAGTCAACCTCTTCGGCCTGGGGCACGTAAGCAACGAGGTTCTTGCGCATGGCTTCGGCGGCGGGGCGTCCGCCGATCTGCACTGTGCCTGTGGTTGGGGTCACGAAGCCCATGATCGCCTTGAACAGCGTGGATTTTCCACTGCCATTGACACCGACAAGTCCGCAAATAGAACCAGCGGATAACGAGAAACTGGCATCGCGCAACCCGGTGTTTCCGTTGCGATAGGTGACTGTGACTCCGCTTACGTTCAGTGAAATGTCGGCGCTCACTTTGTCTTTCACGTGCCGAAACCTTCCGCGATCGTCGCGACTGTGACTTCCAGTAGCTTGAGATAAGATGGCACAGGACCGTCTGCGGCCGAGAGGGAATCCACGTACAGAACTCCGCCGTAGCGGGCTCCGGTTTCCTTGGCAACTTGCTTCGCGGCGCGGTCGGACACCGTGCTCTCACTGAAAACGACGGGGATGGTGTTGGCGCGAACGGTGTCAATGACGTTGCGAACCTGCTGGGGCGTCCCCTGCTCGTCGGCGTTGATTGGCCAGAGATAAAGTTCTTTCATTTCGAAGTCACGGGCGAGATAGCTGAATGCTCCTTCAGATGTCACCAACCAGCGCTTGTCTCGAGGAATGCTTGCGAGACGTGCACGCAGTGGTGCAATCGCGGATTTGATTTTTGCAGTGTAGGTTGCGGCGTTGGTGTTGTAGGTCGTTGCATTCTTCGGGTCATGCTTGACCAGTGCTGCGCGAATATTCTCTACATACACGAGTGCGTTCTCGAGAGACATCCAGGCATGGGGATTGGGTTTTCCAGTGTACGGACCTTGGCCAATACCGATCGGGATAATGCCGTCGCTGACGACAATACCTGGAACGTCCTTGACACTGTCGAAAAATTTTTCAAACCAGCGTTCGAGATTCATGCCGTTCCAGAGAACGAGATCGGCTTTCTGCGCCTTGACGATGTCACCAGGCGTTGGTTGGTAGTCGTGAATTTCAGCGCCTGGTTTGGTGATCGAGACAACATCTGCTGCATCGCCCGCAACGTTGGCTGCAATATCCTGGATGACCGTAAATGTAGTCAAGACGCGGAATTTTCCATCTCCCTCTGTGGTGTCTGGGCCGCACGCGCTGAGAGCGAGAACGAGAAGACAACATAGCCAGCGCCTTGTCATATGTGATGTGTCCCGTTCACCTGTTTCGTTCGGAACGCGCTTGAAGGAGAAAGCGCGTGACGGATCATCAGCTGCTGAAAATCGAAATTTGTTGCATCGCCTAATAAAGTTAGGCACATCTAACTTTGACGTCAAGATGCCATTGTTGCATGAGATACAATCGATGGCGGGATACGTGGTGGGACGCGTGATGAGCGATGTGCGGAACAAATCGGCGATCAAGCGTCAGGCGCGTAATTTTCAGCGCGTTCGTGAGGCGCATCAAACCGAAGTTGCGGAAGATTATGTTGAACTGATTGCAGATCTCATCGAACAACACGGGGAAGCTCGCGTCGTGGACCTTGCCGAGCGTCTCGGGGTTACAAATGCAACGGTGAACAATACGGTTCAGCGTTTGCAACGCGACAACCTCGTGACTGCTGAACGCTATCGCTCGATCTTCCTCACGCCGGAGGGGCAGAAAATGGCGGAGGCGTCACGCAAGCGGCATGATCTGGTTCGGGATTTTCTGATTGCCATTGGTGTTGATGTGAACACGGCAGATGCGGATGCCGAGGGCATCGAGCATCATGTAAGCGCAAAGACGCTTGAAGCCTTTCGACGGTTTATGGCCGAGCGGGAAGTGTAAGGTCACCCGGTTGTCAAGCAGAGGCCTGTACGGCGATCTGGACATTTGCAGGCAAGCCAGATGTGGCGCCCTTTGAATCTGTAACCAGAACGGAAAAACTCGCAGTCGCTGCGTTTGTTCCGTCGTGTACGAACGCTATGCGGCTGGCTTGCAAATCCGATTGTGTGAAACTCTGGATCGGTTTTGACATGTCATTTGACAGTGCGACCCATCCGTTGGCGGCGTTTGAAATCCTGAAAGTCAGATCAGACGCAACGTCGTCGGGATCGATGGCATTCAGATCTTTCGTATTGATTACAACAGACTTGCCACGTCCGACAGATAAGTCAAGATCGCCTGTCAGTGTTGGAGGAATGTTGCGCATGCTGGCTTCGAGCTCACCGCCGGCGGCGAGCGCCAGTTGGCCATATTCAATCTTGCCCGACACTGCGCCGGTCGCGCCGATATCAATCAGTTTGGCAACGTGAACATCGCCCTGCATCATGCCGTGCACGTGAGCGGTTGTTGAATGTACCGTTCCGATAACGCGACCGCCGTGATGGACAATCACATGCGTTGCGGACAACTCGCCTTCAACGGCGCCATGGATCTCGATCAATTCGCCGCCTTCAACACTCCCGGTCAGCGTTGTGTTCTGATCAATAATCGTCGGAACGGATCCAGTCATGTCGTACGTCTCCCCAGTATACCAATCGTAAGTCTTTGCATGGCAATGCGTCAGCTTTTATGGCGGGATTGATCAAAGGGGCAACAGGAGAGTTGTTCACACAATGCCCATGCAGCATGGGCTCAATATATATGGCCGACCTGCAGCCTTATCGGCAAACAGGTCGGCCCATGCGATTGTTCGACAGAGATTGGGACCGGACCTTACGGTCCGCACAGACGGTGTCCCCGAACAATCGCAGGTAACTTGGTTTCAGGTTTCAGGTCGCATTTGATGTTTGAAGCGCTGCTTATAGCTGCCGCAAATGCTATTTGCGGCCATTCGGCTGAAGTGTCCTATCCGCCTAATCTGGATAGCCATTAAACTGAACGGAAACGGTACTGTGTGTGTTGGCTTGTGTGGCGGTTATTGCGCCAAGTACGCCTACGCCGAGTGTGGCTGCGATTGCTATGGCTGTCATCATGTTGCGCATTTTGGGCCTTTCGTGGGGGGATCGGGCCTGAGGTTTTTGACGTTTGAAAAGGTGAGTTGACAACTTTCGGGATGCTTACGGGCCGGATGCCGGTTGGGGTGAGACAACTGATCACCCGGCCCTGAACGAACGGACACTGTTGCCCGCTCATGAAGTTGATTGTGAACTGTTCTCGCTCCGTACGATCGGGGTGATTGTTGAGCGAAAATTCAGCCCTGGTTTGACCTACCGTCCGTCAATAGCAACGAACGGGTTCACCTCTCCAGAACCAATGGACAGGCCGTATGTCGGTGCGGCGGTGGCTGTTCCAGCGATTGCCGTGAAAGAAAGTGCGATTGCTACGGTTGCTGCTGTAAGTGTCTTGGTCATGTGTATTCTCCTTGGTTTCTGTCCGACTGTGTCGGTGTTGAGAGGAGAATGACCTGATTGCTGTCGGCAAGATGTGACGTGCGTCACACAAACGCTTTTTCACGGGGACGTGACATCTCCGCGGTTTTTTTAACTCACATTGTTGCTGGAAGTGTCAGGCGGTTTTGGGGGCGGTCCATTGGGCAGGTGCACGTTCGATGGTGATTACGGCTAGTCCGACGACGACAAGAGCAGCACCTACGATGGACCAGGGGGTTAATTTTTCTCCTAACACCAGAACGCTGGCGATCACGGAGAAAACGGGGAGCAGAAGCAGGAACGGGCCGACGCGGCCAACAGGGTGACGTGCGACAAGCGTGTACCAGAGGCCATAGCCTAATGCGGTCATGATCAAGCCGAGATAAGCGACGGTTCCCCATACGACCCAATCAGCGGACTGGACGTAGGCGATGTGATCGGTCTCGAAGACGAGCGAGAAGGCCAGGAGCTGCGGTGATGCGAAAACAGCGACCCAGGCAATGAGAGCAAAGCCATTGATATCATCCTGTCCTGATCGCGTCAGATTTTGTCCAAGGCGACGGATCATGACTTGCCCGAGCGCCCATGTGAACGCGCCACCTACAACAAGCAAGACGTAGACCCATGCGCCGGCCAGTCGCGGTTCGCCCGCGATGAAGGCGACGCCACTGAATGCGATCACGATGCCGACTGCTTTTTGCCAACCCGGCTTTTCGCCAAGCAAAAGTGCCCCAAGCATCACGAGGAAAGGAACTTCAAGCTGCACGACAAGCACGGCGGTCGATGCGTCGAGACCTGCCAGCCCGTTAAACGTCATGGAATATTGGATCGCTGCGGAGACGAGCGAGATCGCTATGATCGCTCCCATCGCATGCCATGGGGGTTTCACGAACCACACCAAAGTGAGCGCCGTCACGGCAAACCGCAACGACATCAGAAATATAGGAGGAAAATGATTGATCGCCGCCTTGGCGAAAACAAAACCCATGCCCCAGATCAATGGAACGGCGAGACCCATGAGGATGTCTAGCGGTGTGAGTTTCATCTGTGCAGCGCCCCCGAGCGGTAAGCTGCAAAACTACATGTCTTTGTTGCGGCTGTCGCTGATGGATTTTCTAACAAAAAAACGGCGGTCGCTCGCAAGAGCAGACCGCCGTTTTCAAACTTGAATGTCGTCCCGCCCTAAAGTGCGGCACGATCGGAATTACACACCAGCTTGTGGGCGCATGTCGTCCTTGTTGATGCCTGCGACAGAGACAGGTTTCTTCATGGCGTCGCGACGGAACGGTTCGCCAAGTTCCTGGTTCAGAACCACTTCGATGAACGTGGTCTCATTATTGTTCATCTGACCGTCAACGGCCTTGGCCAATGCGTCAGTCAGTTGCTCCATGGATGTGACCTGCACACCCTTCAGGCCGCAGCCTTCGGCGATCTTGGCATACTCGACGCCGAGGTTCAGTTCCGTGCCGACGAAGTTGTCGTCGAACCAGAGCGTCGTATTCCGTTTTTCCGCGCCCCACTGATAGTTACGGAAGATCACCATTGTGATTGGTGGCCAGTCGTTACGACCGCATGCTGTCATCTCGTTCATGGATATACCGAACGCGCCGTCGCCTGCGAAACCAACAACCGGAACGTCTGGTTTGGCGATCTTGGCACCGAGGATGGCCGGGAAACCATAACCACAGGGTCCGAACAAACCAGGAGACAAATATTTGCGTCCTTCTTCGAACGATGGGTAGGCGTTGCCGATAGCGCAGTTGTTACCAATGTCAGACGAGATGATCGCATCCTTCGGCAAGGACGACTGGATTGCACGCCACGCCATACGTGGTGACATCCGCTCAGGTTCGCGGTTGCGAGACCGTTCGTTCCAGTTGGTGCCTGGATCGTCGTCTTCGTGATCCATGGAGGACAACTGTTGCAACCAAGCGGATTTGGTCTGGTGAATGAGTGCTTCACGATCCTTGCGACCCTCGTCACCGGCTGTTGCTGCAACTTTTTCGAGAAGCTGCTCTGCAACGCGTTTGGCATCACCTTGAATTGGAACGGCAACTTTCTTGGTCAGGCCAATGCGATCGGAATTGATATCCACCTGGATGATCTTGGCGTCTTTTGGCCAGTAGTCGATGCCGTAACCCGGCAAGGTTGAGAACGGATTGAGGCGTGTGCCCAATGCAAGGACAACATCTGCCTTGGCAACGAGTTCCATGGCTGCCTTGGAGCCGTTGTAACCCAGTGGTCCGACGCTCAACGGGTGTGAGCCAGGGAAGGCATCGTTGTGCTGATAGTTGCAGCACACGGGTGCACTGAGTTTTTCTGCAAGGTTTTTCGATGCTTCGATACCACCAGAGAGGACGACACCTGCGCCGTTCAGCAGAACGGGGAACTTGGCTTCACTGAGCAGTTTCGCAGCTTCGTTGATCGCGGTTTCACCACCTGCCGGCCGCTCGAGCCGGAGGATCTGGGGGAGCTCGACGTCGACGACCTGGGTCCAGTAATCACGTGGAATGTTGATCTGTGCTGGTCCGCTACGGCGCCACGCTTGTTCGATCACGCGGTTCAGAACTTCGCCCATGCGGGATGGATCGCGCACTTCTTCCTGGTAGCACACCATGTCCTCGAACAGTTTCATCTGTTCGATTTCCTGGAAGCCACCCTGACCGATGGTCTTGTTCGCAGCCTGCGGTGTGACCAGAAGAAGTGGTGTATGATTCCAGTATGCGGTTTTCACTGGCGTCACGAAATTCGTGATGCCCGGACCGTTCTGAGCCACCATCATCGACATCTTGCCAGATGCGCGTGTGAAGCCGTCAGCCGACATGCCGGCGTTGCATTCGTGGGCGCAATCCCAGAATTTGATGCCTGCCGCAGGGAAGAGATCCGAGATCGGCATCATGGCCGAGCCGATAATACCGAATGCATGTTCGATACCGTGCATCTGAAGAACTTTCACAAAAAGCTCTTCGGTTGTCATCTTCGTCATCAATTTCTCTCCTCGGGTCAGTCGTGCATCTGCACCTGTCAAAGTTGCGACACGTTCAAAATCTGGGGATCTATTTCAGTTCGATTTCCAGGAACCGGTATTCGCCATCTGTCGCGTTGATCACATCGTGCTCAACGCCTTTTTCTCGAAAATAAGGAACGCCACTTCTCATTTCTGAGACAGCCTCGCCAGTCTTGTCGACAATCCTGAGCGCTCCGTCAAGCATTGGCACCACCACATAATCATGTTCGTGACGGTGCCAGCCTGTGTTCTGTTCGCGCTCAAACGACCACTCCCATACGATGACCTTGTCATTCTCGATCAGTATCTTGCCAGTCGCGGTGCCTTCGCTTGTGGTTGGGTCGCACATGGCTGTCTCCTTTGGCGGTAGCTCAGACGAGAGTGTTCGGATCGACGTAGTCGTAGCCGAGGTCCTTGGCGACAGCTTCGTAGGTGACATGGCCCTCGTGTACGTTCAGGCCGTTCATAAGGTGGAGATCATCGCGCAGAGCCTGTTTCCATCCCTTGTCGGCAATCGCCAATGTGAATGGCAGCGTGACGTTATTCAGCGCATAGGCCGACGTCTTCGGTACGGCGCCTGGCATGTTTGCCACGCAGTAGTGGACCACGTCGTCGACGACATAGACTGGATCGTCATGTGTGGTGGCCTTCGAAGTTTCAAAACACCCGCCTTGGTCAATGGCGACATCGACGATTACCGAGCCGGGTTTCATGGCCTTGATGTGCTCTTTTGTGACCAGTTTTGGAGCCGCAGCACCTGGAATGAGAACGCCGCCGATTACGAGGTCTGCTTCGAGCACATGACGTTCGATGGCATCGCGGGTCGAGTAGACGCTGTTCACTGTCCGGCCGAACTGGCCCCAAAGATCGCGTAGCACATCGACGTTACGATCGATGACCCAGACGTGTGCGCCCATACCGATAGCAATGTGGGCAGCGTGACGGCCAACCATGCCGCCGCCGATGATCACAACCTTGGCAGGATCGACGCCAGGGACACCACCGAGCAGCACACCGTGGCCACCATGGGCTTTTTCCAGATAGTATGCACCGGCTTGGATTGACAGGCGACCGGCGACTTCCGACATCGGTGCGAGAAGTGGGAGACCGCCATTTTTCTGCGTTACGGTTTCGTAAGCGATGCAGGTTGCGCCGCTCTCGACGAGGTCTTTTGTCTGTTCCGGGTCTGGTGCCAGATGGAGGTACGTGAACAGGATCTGGCCTTTGCGCAGCATCTTGCGTTCGACGGCCTGAGGTTCTTTCACTTTCACGATCATGTCGGCTTCGGCGAAAATCTGCTCTGCGCTATCGCTGATTCTTGCGCCTGCTGCTTCGTAGTCCGCAGCACTCACACCGATTCCGTCACCGGCGGTGCGCTCGACGAGAACGTCATGGCCATGTGCAACAGCCTCTCGGACGCTTGTCGGGGTCATACCGACGCGATATTCCTGAACCTTGATTTCCTTCGGCACGCCAATCAGCATGACGGTCTCCCCGACAAATTAGAATGTGATGGAACGTGAAGACGCGCATTGCGGGCGCCTCCTGTCCCGTCTTCTAAAGCGGGTTGTGTGCCTGCCAGCTAGAGCCAGACCGTGCCAATGGTGCGTGCCAGTAGCGTTCTACTGGCACCATTCTTCAATAATAGCACAAGGCGGTCGTTCGGCATTCATATGCTCGAACGGTCAGGCCTTGCGCTCGCCGAGCCATTTCCATGCGGTCGGCAGGATCACTGCTGCCAGCACGGCCTTGACACTATCACCGATCAGAAACGGGGTCATGCCATTGGCAACGGCTTTTGTAAGCGCAACATCTACAGCAAGCCCCTTGGCCGTTGCGTAGAAGTTTGCCAACCAGGGAACGCCGATGGCGTAGACCAGAGCTATGCCAACAACAGCGGCCAGGAAGATGCGCAATGCTGGACGGCCCCAACCATGTTCTGCGAGCCAGCCTGCGGCAAACGCTGCGGCCGCGAATCCAAACAGAAATCCACCCGTCGGACCCATAAGATAAGGCAAACCGCCGCCTGCGGCAAAAACAGGAAGACCAACTGCGCCTTGAGCGAGGTAGAGCCCCACCGTTGCGAAGCCGAGGCGTGAGCCGTAGGCAAGACCAACGAGGAGAACTGCAAACAGCTGCATCGTCATCGGCACGGGCCACATTGGCACCTGGATTTTCGCACAAACCGTGATCAGTGCAGAGCCCGCCACTGCAAGCACGACGTTCCGAACAATCATGTTGCTCGATGCGGCGGGCCAGATGGCGTCTGAAAATGTGCTCGATGGGGTGGACATGCGACGGTCTTTCTCTTGCGAATTCGATGATCGTGATCGCGATCATGGAGCTTGAATTTCCAACTTCGGATCTAACGCGTGATGTTGGAGAATGCACGGGTTTTCGACGTCGGATGACCTTGATTTGTGGATCGATTGCCGTGTTGGTCAACAGGCAAGCGATTTCGTAACTTCCGGGATCGGTTTTCGGCCCGCCATCAAAACGACGGAAACATGCCGCATTCGGTTTGGATGTCAGCCCGGCATGCGAGACGGCATTCATGATTTTTAAAATTTCACGCGCGGTGCGTCTGGTTCTAGCTGCTGCAGCACTCATCAGCGCATCGCTCGCGGCTGCATCGGCGCAAACTTCTGCGCAGTGGGGCGCGGTGGCCAAGCCGGCGACTGTCCCCTCCTTTGACACGCCAACGCAGCTTGTTGCCTGGATTACAACCTATCGTGATGCGCCAGATGTGACGCGGGTTCCGGAAGCCGTGCAGGCAATGAGCCGTCTCGGGTTGTTCAAGGACAGCCAGTCGGCGGCGTTCTATATCGGGTTTATTGCCGGCGTGATTGGCGACAATCAGATCGTGGCACCCCAACTCATCGATGATCTGTTCCCGTTGCCGCCATCCGAACAAGCCGTTGTCATCAAGGCGATTGCATATTCTGGACTGCCGGACTGGAAAATGCATCTGGAGAACTTTTCCGGCCACATGCCGGCGCGCAAGGTTCTGATCCGAAAGTATCTCTTTGAAGGCGAGAAGACTCTTGCGGATGTACCACTCGACAATGGCAACGCTGTTATCGACACACTGTGGGGTTACTATTTCGCGACAGGATCGTATGCCCCTGTCTTGCGCATCATCGATGCTTTGCGCTGGGTAGAGGAAAAGTCTGACGTTCAGCGTGCTGTCATCGCCAACATGGCGAAAGTGACGCTCGCGTCGAACGGCGCGCGAGATGAGAACCTCCTTGCGCTTTATCACGTCCAGATCCCCTATGTTCGTTCTACGGGGGCACCACATCTGCGTGCGGTCGTGTCGGCTATTGAAACATTCGAAACCCACAAGGTTCGTGAACAGGCGCAGGCTGCAATCCGCGAAGCGCGCGCGCGGGGACCTGTGGCAAAGTTGTCCGCGTGGGGCAAAGCGAACCAGATTGGGCAAACCGTTCTCTCTGTTGGTTGCGTGGTGGCAGGCGCGCTTGGGCATCCGGAAATCGCCGCGCCATGCGTGATTACAGGCGCACTTTACTCCGGTATTGCAAACCTCGCGAAGATCGGCGGTGTCACGTCCCAGTAAGGACGCGAGCGCCTTGAGGCTTCAGTCATACGACCCTGGTGTGAACCAGATAGATCAATCGTATGCGCTGTATTTTGGCTGAAATGACTCTGGAATGCCTGATGTTGTACACGCCATACATTCGGCGCCGCAGGTCAATTTTTTCTCGTAAATGAGACATATCAATCTCAAATCAGGAGAGCGCGGTCCGTATGTGTTGGGGGATGCAGGACTGCGCCCCTGGTGTCTGCGACGAACGGGATCGTGATTTGCCTGACTTTTCAGGCGGTTGCGACGGGGACCGTGCGTCGCAGACTGCCAATTATGCCAAACGCGACACATTCGGAACTTTTGCATTTTGCACCTCGTGCCATTCGCACTGTTGGTTGGTTCTGTTTGAGCTGCTGGCTTTTCCTCATGGAGTGCTCATACGCACTCCCAGTTCGTGCCTGCCGTTTGGCAGAAGGAGATGACAATGACTAAAATGCAGGATCTGACGGTTGAAAAAGACGGTCTCTTTCATATTTTGCATCGCGCTGAGCAGCGCGCGAAGATGCTGTTTGCCGAAGAGGCGCGCGGATTGGATCTTACCGTTCGGCAACTCGTCATTCTCGATGTTGTGAACGCCAACGTTGACCTGATGCAGACCGATATCGTGAGACTTACCGGTATCGATCGGTCAACTGTGACCGAGCTTATCGGCCGTATGGTCAAGCGCGGATTGCTTTTGCGGGAACGCAATGCCCGAGACGCGCGTGCCTATATCATCAAAATTTCCGAGGAAGGTCGCTCGCGGCTTATGGCGGCCGAGGAAGCATCGAGGCGCGCTGGTGAACGTTTCCTGGAAACGATTCCGGTGGCGCGGCGTGAGGATTTTGTTTTTGAATTGCAACGGGCTGCACAGCTTTGAAACTTGAGTGCTTGAGGCTGGACGTGCCAGGAACAACAGTGTGGACAGACCTTTAGTTTGTATACTGCTTGACGGATCACTGCATATCGCTGCAACCTGTTTCTCAGATCTGTAGTAGATGAAACGATGCTCGTTGTGCCCGTTCAACCCACTATTGTTGCTGGTGCTTTTGCTGAAATTGGTCCGATCATTCAATCTGTCGGGCTTGATTTCGATGCGTTGCTGGATCAGGTCGATCTCAAGCGTGAAGACCTGGATGTTCCTGATAGGCGCATTTCTTTGAATGCCGTCTGCGAACTCCTCGAAAATGCGTCGGTATTGCTTGGAAACGATGCCTTTGCACTCGAAGTGGCACAGAAGTATCCGGCTGGCAGTTCAGGTGTGGTGGGGTATGCGATGTTGACCGCACCCACGCTGCGACAATGTTTGCAGGATGTTGAGCGCTACATGCGCCTTGTCACACAGCAGCAGCAGGTCAGGTTTATCGAAAATGGTCCTCTCGCATCCGTCGATTGGGACTTTCCGGAAAACCTGCAAAGACCGTGCTGGCAATATATCTCCATGACGGCTTACATGTTTATTCGCCGCGTTCGCCTTGCCGCTGGAGAGGATTGGCAACCAGAATCGATTACTCTGGAAGTCCCGCGCCCGCAAAACATTGCGGCCTATATTGCGGTATTTGGCGAGAATATCGTTTTTGGTGCCGCGCGGTCCCATTTCGAATTTTCAAGTGATATTCTTGCGCTCGCAATGCCGAATAGCGACGAGCGCTTGCATGGACTTTTGCGAGAACTTGGCGAGTATCGCTTGAACGAGCTTGATGCTGGATCCGACATCGTAGATCGGACGCAGGATCAGATCATTGCCTTGTTGAATCACGGTCCGGTTTCTCTCGAAATGGTTGCGCGCGATCTTGGGCACAGTGCACGCAGTTTGCAGCGTCGGCTCAAGGAAGAGGGAACAACATTTCAGGTTGTGCTGGAAAAGACGCGACGTCTCCTGGCGCGACACTATCTTCGAACCAGACAACATACGTTGACCGAGGTTGCCTTTTTGCTCGGATTTTCCGAGCAAAGCGCCTTCACCCGAGCCTGCAAACGATGGTTCGATGCGACCCCGTTTGAAATGCGGACGCGTCTACGAGACGTTTGAGCGTGGATGACGCGGCTTCACCCAGACTTCATCAAGACTGGGCAATGCAAGCTGCAATTTCCGCAACACCTGCACGAATATCGCCTGAGTCGATGGACGAAAACCCCAGTCGAAAGTGGTTTCGGGGGGGCGGGTTCTCTGTGAAGTAGATATGTCCGGGTTCCAGAACAACACCGCGCTGAGATGCAAGTGCTGCGAGGCGGTTTGCGTCGAATTTGTCTGGCCCCTGAACCCACACACTGGAGCCCCCGTTGGAGGGCATGACGCGGAATTCGGGAAGGAGATCGCTGATAGCGCCTCGAATTTCCTCCCAGCGCTCACCGTAGGCGCGACGGAGGCGAAGCAACATGCTGTCGTGATGGCCGAGTGCAATAAAATGGGCTGCTGTGCGCTGGTTCAGATTGGGTGGATGACGGACCATCAGGCGGCGGAGTGCGCGGGCTTCGCGAATGAGTTCGGCGTCGCCGACCAGATAGCCAAGCCGTAGCCCCGGAAAGAGCGTTTTGGACAATGAGCCGACGTAGAGAACGCGCCCCTCCCGATCGAGGGATTTTAATGCCGGGCTTGGCGCACTTACGAAGTTGGTCTCGAACTCGTAGTCGTCCTCAATTATAAGGCTGTCATTCTTCGCAGCGGCTTCGAGCAATTGAAGTCGGCGAATTTCCGGCATCGTCACGGTTGTTGGCGCATGATGGCTGGGGGTTGTATAAATCAGGTCGCAGTCGCCCACTTCGGGAACGATTTGCAATCCTTCGTCGTCGACGGTCAGCGACCTGATACGATCGGTTCGCAACTGAAAGATGTTGCGGACATCCGGATAACCGGGATTTTCCAATCCGATGATTGACTCTCGTTTCACAAGCAAACTTGCCAGCAAGTACAGCGCATGCTGTGCGCCCATGGTGACGAGGATTTCGTCCTCGCGAGCCATGATACCTCTGCGTGGGAGTAGTCGTGTACGGATCTGTTCGACCAGCATCTCGTCGTCGCTGGCATGATGGTCGGCTGTCCAGTTATCCAGCCATTGCCTGCCGAGGGCCCTGCGTGAGCAGTCACGCCACTCCGCAATTGGAAAGAGCTGGTCGTCGACCTGGCCGTAAATGAACGGATAGGGATAATCTGGCCAGTTGGCTGGTTTTGCGATGTTTTCCTGTATTGAGGGACGCACGCGAAACCGACTGGCCCAATCACGTTGTGTCGTTTCCGGGGGAGCTTTGGCAGGTGTGCGGGCGATGCCGCGTGAGTCACTCGTGGTGAGGTCATTGTTTACGAACGTGCCACTACGCTCGCGTGAAACCAGAAACCCGTCATCGATCAGGCTTTGATAGGCAAGCGTGACGGTATTGCGGGAAATGCCGAGCGATTTGGCGAATTGCCGACTCGACGGCAGGCGTTCGTTCTTTGGAATTTGCCCGTCAAGTATTGCGGCGACGAGCTTTTCGCGCAATTGAGCCTGTAGCCCACTTTCGGACGACGGCTGAAGACGGAAGAGAAGATCGTGCATACGCGCGAATTGGCCTCAGGGTTTGGATGTGGCTGGCCCTAGAATGGTGCCAACGATCAACGCTATCGTGGCATGAACATGTAAGCAATGCGACATCCCGGATCACACCCGGACCGTTGGAGGAAATGTGCGATGCAGTACACGTCGAATTCTCTTGAAGAGCACTGGATGCCGTTTACCCAGAACGCGGAGTTCAAGGAGAACCCGCGTCTCGTGGTTAAAAGTGAAGGTTGCTACATGTGGGACCACAAGGGCGGCAAGCTGCTTGATGGATCCTCCTCGTTGTTCAATGTTGCTTGTGGACATGGCCGAACGGAAATTTCGACTGCCGTTTACGAGCAACTGAAGATCAATGACTACACGCCGCATTTCCAGATGGGGCATCCTGGCTCGTTCGAGCTTGCCAAGATGATCACGCGCCTTCTGCCGGAAGAGATGAACCATGTGTTCTTTGCCAACTCGGGATCGGAAGCGATCGACACGGCGCTCAAGATTGTCATGGCCTATAATAATGCGCGCGGTGACAACGGGCGCATGCGCATGGTTTCCCGCGAGCGTGCTTATCATGGCGTGAACATCGGTGGTGTTTCGCTGTCTGGCATGGTCAAGAACCGCGATGTTTTCCCACTGACGATGCCCTATGTGGCGACGATCCGGCATACGTGGCTCGAGGAAAACAAATTTGTCAAAGGCGAGGGCGAACATGGCGGCGTCGAGCTGGCGAACGATCTGGAACGTATTGTCCAGACATACGGCGCGAACACGATTGCGGCCTGTTTTGTTGAACCAATTGCTGGCTCTACTGGTTGCCTGGTGCCGCCCAAGGGTTATTTGAAGCGCTTGCGCGAGATCTGCGATCAGTACGGCATTCTGCTGGTTTTCGATGAAGTGATCACAGGCTTCGGGCGTCTTGGACATGCATTTGCGGCTGACGCCTTTGATGTTACGCCAGACATCATGACCATGGCGAAAGCGATTACCAATGGCGCGCAACCCATGGGTGCTATTGCTGTAACGGACACCGTGTACGATACGATTATTGATGCCGGTGCCGGTGCCATGGAATTCTTCCACGGTTACACTTACTCAGCGCATCCAGCGTCCTGTGCAGCCGGTATCGCCACGCTCAAGATTTACGAAGACGAAAAGCTGTTCGAGAACGCAGCGGCGTTGTCCGAGTATTTCCTCGATAAGGTCTGGACGCTTCAGGACATCGACGTGGTCAAGGACATTCGCGGCTATGGTCTGATGGCGGCCATTGACGTGGCACTCCCGGATCTTGCACCCGGCGTGAGCGGTATGACCATGCAAAAGAAACTGTTCTGGGAGGGGTTGCACCTCAAGTTCACGGGGGATTCCGGCATCATAGCGCCGCCATTGGTGGCAACGCGAGAGCATGTCGACGAATTGGTAGAGAAACTCGGCAAAGGCCTCAAAGAGGCCGCAACCGCCTGATCTGAAATGACTTTGCAGCGGTATGCTCAGAAAAAGAGATACCGCTGCATATGCTTGTCCTCTAAGGGTAAGCACTGGATTGCGCATAATTGTCCGCAATCGGATGCATTGCTCAATCAATGCTCCGAATGTGCCGTCAAGCTGGCAGTCTGGGACGACCTGGTTTACGCCTCGACGGGGGGGATATGCTTGTTCCCGTGAGCGAACGCCAGAAATGATAACAAGGGAGAAAAATATGACAAAATTTGTGAAAACGACAGTTCTCGGGGCGGTCACCGCTCTCGCGCTTGGGAGCGCATCGACAGCGTATGCTGCTGAAGAAGTCAACGCAGCGTTCTTTCTGGAATGGGCAACACCAAACCAGATTTCAAAAGTCGACAAAGCCTATGACAAGGCGATGGGCGTCAAGGTCAACTGGACCGACTTCAAAACCGGTGTTGCGATGACGGAAGCCATGCTGTCCGGTGACATCGACATCTCATACTCGCAAGGCCTTGCGCCGTTCGTGACGGCCATTCAACAGGGTGCGCCGCTGAAAATGATCGGTATCGCAGTTGTGTACGAAGCGAACGACTGCTTCGTGAAAAACGGCAGCGGCATTGACTCATCGAACGCGTCCGAGCTTGAAGGCAAGACGGTTGCCGTTCCACTGAACACCATGGCTGACTTTGCATTCCGCAAGTACATGGCGGCTTTGAAAGTTGACGTTTCCAAGATGAAAATCGTTGACCAGGTTCCTGCAGATGGCGCCAAGTCGCTTGCTGATGGAGCCGTTGATATGGCTTGCATCTTTGGTGGTGCGTCTTCGAAAGCTGCGGCTGAAGTCGGTACGCCGATCATGAACAAGCAACAAAAGGTTGATGCCGGTATCGGATCCTTCGACGTGATCTCTACAACAGAGAAATTCGCAACGGAAAATCCTGAACTGCTGAAATCGTTCCTCGAAGTGACGAACGATGCCAACCTCGCTTGGAAGGCAACGCCGGAGCAACTCGCCAAGGTTTCGAAAGATGCTGGTATGGATCTTCCAACCACAACGAAACAGATGGCTGACTTCATCTTCCCGACCAACAAAGAACAGTTGGAAAAATACTTCGGCGAGAATGGCATCGCTGCTGCTGCAGCTTCGTCGCTCGGTGTTGTGTTTTCCAATGCGTCGGACGGCAAGTCGATTGCCAAGACCATTGACGGTTCGTTCCTGAAGTAAGGGAGCGTCTGTGACGAGAGGGGAGGCCGCCGCGATGTGGCCTCCCCTTTTTCAATCTGACTATCGGCCTTTTGGCGCGCCTGTTCTGTAATTGCCTGCTGCTGTGCGGCTGCGGGGCATGATATTTACAGAGCATCATATCTGCGACTCAAGGCGGGGGGAGTAACCGATCCGGTTGCTCAAGAGCATTCTATTCAGGATCATGGCGCGTTATGGCGGACCTTATCTGCGAAAACCTCAGTATGACCTTTACGAACCCTCAAAGCGGGGCAGCGGTAGAGGCACTGAAGGATATTAATTTCACTCTTAAGCAGGGCGAGTTGCTTTCAATTCTTGGACCTTCCGGGTGTGGGAAGACGACGCTTCTGAACATGATCGCGGGCTTTTTGAACCCGACAGGTGGTCTGGCGTCGCTTGGCGGCAACGTGATCGAGGGGCCTGGTGTCGAACGCGGCATGGTGTTTCAGCAGGGCGCACTTTTCGAATGGTTGCCGGTATCGAAGAATGTCGATTTTGGTTTGCGCATGAAGTCTACGGATGCTGAGGAGAGCGCCAAGCTTGTTGAAAAATGGCTCGACATTGTGGGGCTTCAAGGATTTGGCGACACGCCAACGTATCAGTTGTCTGGCGGTATGCAGCAGCGCGTGGCGCTCGCCCGTTGCCTCGTGAACGACCCCGATGTGATTTTGATGGATGAGCCGCTAGGTGCACTGGACGCTTTGACGCGTGAAAAAATGCAGTCGCTGGTCCTTGAACTTTGGAAGGAGACCGGCAAGACGATCCTTCTGATCACGCACTCCGTCGAAGAAGCACTCCTACTGGGGGAACGCCTGTTCGTCATGGCACCGCGTCCTGGTCGGATTCACAAAGAATATAATCTGCCCTTTGCCGAGCGTGGACTGAAAGAGTCGCTGCGGGACATCAAGCAGGACGCGCACTTCTCAGAAGTTCGGGAAGAAATCCTGACAATGATCTGGGATATGGAAGAGGAGATTATGGGCGGTGCTTGAGTGGCTTTCTGACAACCGCGCCTACGTCGCAGCGGTAGTGATCATCATGCTGGTGGCCATGTTCATCGGCTCCATCGTAATCGGCAGAAAACAAACTGCCCTGACTGCCAAGGACGAAGTGTTCGGTGATCCCGAACGCACCAAAGGTGGTTGGTATTGGGCGGTTTGCGGGGTGTCGACGCTCCTGCTGATCTGGTTTTATTTTTCCTGGGGCGTCGGGCGGGCCTACTTCCCGCAGGCCGCCAATGAAATGTGCCAGGTCGCGAAGCTTGAGGAAGTCATTTCGCCGATCAAGGCCGCTTTGCCTCTTGGCTCTCGATACTACAAATCCACTCTGTTGGTCGGGCGGAACGACGTTCAGCTTACGACGTTGCGGAACGATTTCCCTGCCAATGCGTTTTCTGCTGCTGAACAGGCAGAGCTCAAGGACCTGATTGTACAGATCAGAAGTCTGATTGCGAACTCGTCCAATCCGACGTTGCTCAACCAGAAAACGAAAGATGAGCTGGTCAATCTGTCCGGGCAGATCAGAGCGCTTGGTGATGAACTGCGCGCTGGTTCGAGGGGGCTGACTCCCACGGCTGAGGCTCTTGCCCAGCCCAAGTGGGGTATCAGTCTAACCGAGATTCCGCTCTTGCCAACAACCAGCAAAGGCGTCCTGTTCGATAACGTCTCTGCGAAAGCACAGGATCTTACATCGTTTTTCCGGAAGGTCAGAAACCATGTCCCTGTGAACGAACGCATCATTGCTGACGTGCGGGAGCGCATCAAAGTTCTGAAGGCGACCAATGAGGCTGGTTCGTTCGATGAGAAAACAGATGTCGCGCGAAAGGCTTATGTCAAAGGCGTTGAACGTATTTTCCGTAGATTGGATGATGGAAACATCTTCCCGGCTGCTTCACTGGACGGTTTGAACGCGGCGATTGCCGATCTTGATGCTGCAAAAGATGAAGCACGTGGCAGCCTGCGTTTTGTTGAAGCGGTGTTTTTCCCGGGTCAGGGCGTCGTCAAATCTCGGACGCAATGCACGGAACAGGGATCTGCACGGTGGTTGCCGAAGCCGACCGATGTGGTTGCCACATTTATACAGCTTGCCAATCCGGATCTTGAAAACGGCGGGGGCTACAAGGGGACAACGTTGCTTTGGTGGAAGTGGCTTCCCATCGCTGATGTCGTTGGCTTTTTCTTCCCGGATTGGGTTGCCGATGTGTGGCCTGGTGAATATGCGCGGCATTCTGCGGATGGCACCATCACACCAAACTTCAAGGACAAGCTTCTGTCGTTTGCGCAGGGCGAGGTCTACCTCGGATCAATCCCGATGTTTGAGGGCCATATCTGGGACTCGCTTTTCCGGGTGCTTGTGGCACTTGGGCTGGGTATTTTGCTTGGCGTTCCGCTTGGCTTGTTCATGGGCGTTTCGAAGTTCTTCAAGTCGTTCTTCGATCCATTGATTGAACTTTATCGACCGGTTCCTCCGCTGGCGTGGGCGCCGTTGATCCTGACGATTTTCGGAATCACGGATGACGGCAAGATCTTCCTGCTGTTCATGGTGGCCTTTGCGATCATGGTTATTTCGGCCCGAACCGGTGCCTCTGGCACGCAATTGACCAAGATTCGCGCGTCGCATTCGCTCGGCGCAACGGATCGTCAGATCATGTGGAACGTGATCATGCCAAATGCGATGCCTGAAATTCTCACAGGTATCCGCATCGCGATTGGCGTGTGCTGGGGCACACTGGTAGCTGCGGAAATTCTGGCTGGTACGACGGGGATCGGCTTCATCGAGAACATTGCCCGAACCGTCTCCAACTACGAACTGATCTGGGTCACGATTCTCATCATGGGTATCCTGGGTCTGATCTTCGACCTTATCATGCGCTGGGTTATCGATCGGACAATTCCATGGCGCGGCAAGGGGTAAGGGGCGCGTCAAAGGCTAACGTGCACGACGCGGCGTATAGCGACGTCTCGTTCAAAATCACCTTGTCCAGTCTGCGGGACACGGCTAAAGACGATTTGGGCCTCGCCATTGGGGTTCGTTCAATGGCGAGGAGACTGTTCCTGTCGAAGGGATGGTCTGGATGAAGACAGGTTTTTTTATCCGCTGAATACAGCGCACGTGTTTGGTTGATACCGCTTCACCCACCCACTCTTCTTTCATGGTTCCATGATGGAGGGCGGGCTTGATTTCATCGACACATAGAGATGTCCGACGGGACGCTCATCATCATTGAAATGAGGCATGGCATGGCTGGTGAATTTCCTACGAAAGCGCGTTGCGTCATCATTGGGGGTGGTGTTGCGGGATGCTCCGTTGCGTACCATCTTGCAGAGCTTGGGTGGACGGATATTGTTCTGCTCGAGCGCAAGCAACTGACGTGTGGAACCACCTGGCATGCAGCCGGACTGATCGGGCAGGGCCGTGCGAGCCCGACCCATCAGAAGATGGCGATGTACTCTGCTGATCTGTATGAGCGGCTGGAGCAGGAAGTTGAAATTTCAACTGGTCTCAAGCGTAACGGCTCATTGCTGATCGCCAAGTCCGACGAGAAGGTTCACGAGGTGAAGCACCTCGCAGCTGCCGTGAATATGAACGGACTCGACGCGCACATTCTGTCTCCTGGCGAATGCAAAGAGAAATACCCTTACATGAATGTCGATGACATTCAGTTGGGCATGTATATTCCACGTGATGGACAAGCTGATCCTGCGAATGTCACACAGGCTATGGCGAAGGGCGCGCGCGCGAAGGGCGCAAAGATCATCCAGGGTGTGAAGGTTACAGATGTCCTGACGAAAGACGATCGTGTAACTGGCGTTGTAACCGACAAGGGAACGATTGAGGCGGACTATGTCGTGAATTGCGCCGGTATGTGGGGGCGTGACGTTGGCAAGTTGGCTGGCGTTGATATCCCGCTGCACGCTTGCGAACATTTCTACATCGTGACCGAACCGATCGATGGACTGCCGGGCAATCTGCCGGTGCTGCGGTCGCAGGAAGAATGTGCCTATTACAAGGAAGACGCCGGAAAAATACTGTTGGGAGCGTTCGAGCCCGTGGCCAAGCCGTGGGGTGGTGACGGAATTCCGGAAGACTTTGAATTCGACCAGTTGCCGGAAGATTTCGACCACTTCGGACCGATTCTGGAGCAGGCGATCAAGCGTCTACCAATGCTGGAAACAGCCGGCATTCATACGTTTTTCAATGGGCCGGAAAGCTTCACGCCGGACGACAACTGGTACATGGGTGAAGCGCCGAACCTGAAGAATTTCTACGTGATGTGTGGGTTCAATTCGGTTGGTATCATTTCGTCTGGCGGAGTGGGGCGCGAGTTGGCACGATGGATGGACACGGGGGCGCCGCAGGAAGATTTGTGGAATGTCGATATTCGCCGGGCATTCGGGTTCCAGAACAACAAAAGATATCTCCAGGCGCGTGTTACGGAGACGCTTGGGCTCCTCTACGCAGATCATTACCCCTATCGCCAATTTGCCTCTGCCCGCGGTATCCGACGCACAGCTCTGCACAACCATATGAAGAGCCTCGGCGCCTGTTTCGGCGAGTTGTCTGGATGGGAACGCCCGAACTGGTTCGTGAAACCAGATGAACGCGGTAGCGTTACGCCGGAGTATCAATATTCCTGGAAACGCCAGAACTGGTTCGAGAACGCCGCTGAAGAACACAAGGCCGTACGCGAGAACGTCGGGTTCTTCGACATGTCGTCGTTTGGCAAGATCCGTGTGGAAGGACGCGATGCAGAATCTGTGCTGCAACGTGTCTGTGGCGCGGACGTTGCGGTTGAGCCGGGCAAGATCGTCTACACACAATGGCTGAACGAACGGGCGTGTGTCGAAGCGGATGTCACAGTCACGCGCCTGTCTGACACCGTGTTTCTTGTGGTCACACCGGCTGCCACCGTGAAACGTGAAATGAACTGGCTGCGACGTCACATCCCGGCTGATGCGCATTGTATTGCGACGGATATCACTGTCGGCGAGGCTGCCATCGCGGTCATGGGTCCGAATGCACGTGACCTGCTCTCGAAGGTGACACCGGAAGATTTGTCCAACGAGGCGTTTCCGTTTGGCACAGCCAAGGAGATTGAATTTGGTATGGGGCTCGCTCGGGCACACCGTGTGACGTATGTCGGTGAACTCGGTTGGGAAATTTATACCAGTGCCGATATGGCAGGGCATATTTTTGAGACATTGTGGGAAGCCGGTGAACCAATGGACCTGCGCCCTTGTGGTATGCACGTGCTGGATAGTTGCCGGATAGAAAAAGCTTTTCGGCACTTCGGTCACGACATCACGGATGATGACAACGTGCTGCATGCGGGACTTGGCTTTGCTGTAAAAGTCGACAAGCAGCAATCGAAGTTTGGTGATTTTGTCGGTCGCGAAGCCGTTCTTGCGACCAAACAGCAAGGGCTGACCAAACGTCTCATCCAGTTCAAACTTGAAGATCCGGAACCGCTGCTCTACCACCATGAACCGCTCTATCGTGACGGGGAACGGGCTGGCTATCTGACGTCAGGTAACTACGGCCACCATCTTGGTGCCGCGATCGGCCTGGGTTACGTCGATTGTGCGCCCGAAGAGAAGGCGTCGGACGTGGTTGCGTCAAAATACGAGATCGAGGTCGACGGCGAGCGTCTGCCTGCGATTGCGAGCTTCCGCCCGATGTACGATCCCAAGAGTGAGCGCACGAAGGCTTAGTCCCTGCATTCCATACGCGAGAACAAGGGCGCAACGTGGGACGACCGTGTGCCTCTTTTCGTTTCGTTTCAGATGTCATGTCGCTTTCCGACTTTCTGTCGCGGTGAGGCATTGACGACGCCTGATGTACGCCGTCTTGTGTCGTTGAACGCGAGCGTTGAAAATCGATGCGCAACCAATTAAGACCAATCCAGACCAATTCGAACCAATTGCACCGGCGCGCAGACGGCGGGTGATACCAGTCATAGGTGAGGACGTTAGATGAAATCGCACACTCAGGTTGCTGTCATTGGGGGCGGTGTTGTTGGGGCCAGCGTGCTCTACCACTTGACGAAGGGCGGCTGGAAAGACGTTGTGCTGATCGAGCGTTCGACGCTGACATCCGGCTCGACCTGGCACGCGGCAGGTGGGTTCCACACTCTGAATGGCGATCCTCAGGTGGCGAAGCTGCAGGAATACACGATCAACCTTTACAAGGAGATCGAGGAAATTTCCGGCCAGTCGTGCGGCGTCCACATCACTTCGGGCATGTATCTGGCTGACACGCCAGAGCGAATGGAATGGTTGAAGATGGCGAACGCACGAGGAAAGTACCTCGGGCTCAATTCGGAAATGCTGTCTATGAAGGAAGCGAAGGATCTGCTCCCGCTTCTGGAGGAAAAACATTTCGTCGGGGCGATGTACGACGGCCTGCATGGCCACCTGGATCCGTCCGGTACGACACAGGCTTACGCGAAATCTGCCAAGATCGGTGGCGCGGAGATTTATGAAAACAACCGCGTAACCGATACGGTTCAGCGCGAGGATGGCACGTGGGATGTCTTGACCGAGAAAGGCACGATCCATGCGGAGCATGTGGTCAATGCTGGCGGTCTGTGGGCGCGTGAATGTGGCCGTATGGTTGGACTGGAATTGCCAATCCTCGCGATGGAGCACATGTATCTGCTCACCGAAGATATGCCTGAGGTGAAGGAGATCAACGAAAGCACTGGCAAGGAAGTCCTGCACGCGGTTGACTTCGGTGGTGAAATCTACATGCGCCAGGAACGTCAGGGCATGTTGATGGGCACCTACGAGAAGGCTTGTGTGCCGTGGTCGGAAAAAGTCACACCCTGGGACTTTGGTCACGAGCTGCTACAGGAAGACATGGAGCGGATTGCGCCATCGCTTGAGATCGGGTTCGAGCATTTCCCGGCCTTCCAGAAGACCGGTATCAAGCAGGTGATCAACGGACCGTTCACGTTTGCGCCCGATGGCAATCCACTTGTTGGCCCTGTACGCGGCATGAAAAACTACTGGGTTGCGTGTGGTGTCATGGCCGGGTTCAGCCAGGGCGGCGGTGTTGGTCTGACACTTGCCAACTGGATGATCGATGGTGATCCTGGCTACGACATCTGGGGCATGGATGTGGCGCGCTACGGTGACTGGACGACGCTTGCCTACACGAACGCCAAAGTGAGGGAGAATTACTCCAGCCGCTTCTCGATTGTCTTCCCGAACGAAGAACTGCCTGCCGGGCGTCCGCTCATGCGAACTCCGATCTACGATCGACTGAAGGCGGAAAACGCGGTGTTCGGGAACGCGGCAGGTCTTGAGCATGTGCTTTGGTATCAAGAGCCGGGCAAGGAACCGATTGACGAAGTGACATTCCACCGCAATTCGTCGTTCGAGCCTGTGAAACGCGAAGTGCAGGCGGTTCGCGATGGCGTCGGCATGATCGAGATTTCGAGCTTTGCGAAATACAAAGTAACGGGTTCTGGTGCCGAAGGTTGGCTGTCGTATCTGATGGCGAACAAGATGCCGCGCACGGGGCGGATGGTGCTTGCGCCCATGCTCAATGAGAAGGGCAAGATGATTGGCGACTTCTCGGTGTCCAAATTGGGCGATGAGGAGTTCTGGATTTTTGGGTCCGGTGCCGCCGAAGCCTATCACATGCGCTGGTTTGAATCGCACTTGCCGGATGATGGCAGCGTAAGCGTTCAATCTCTGCGCTACGGTCTGGTTGGTTTGTCGATTGCAGGGCCGAAGGCGCGCGACGTACTCTCTGCGGTGACAGATGAGGACGTGTCGAAAGATGCGTTCAAGTTCATGGATATTCGCCGCATGGATCTTGGCGCCGTGCCTGCGCTTGTCGGACGTGTGACGTTCACCGGTGATCTTGGCTACGAAATCTGGATCAAGCCGGAATATCAGCTCACGCTCTTTGAAAAATTGCGTGAAGCGGGGGAGCCGCACGGCATGAAGATGTTCGGATCGCGCGCGCTCAATGCACTGCGGTTGGAGAAGGGCTTTGGGTCCTGGGCGACAGAGTTCCGTCCGATCTACGGGCCATACGAAGCGGACATGGGACGGTTTATCAATCTCTCCAAGAACGATTTTATCGGTCGCGGCCCGGCTGCAGAAGAAAAAGAAAACGGCCCGAAACGGATGCGAGTTGCCTTTTCAGTCGATGCGACGACTGCCGATGTGATCGGCGATGAACCCGTGTGGAAAGGTGATGAAGTGATCGGCTGGATCACATCTGGTGGTTTTGGTCATCATGTCGGTAAGTCCATTGCCATGGGATACATTGAAGCGAAGTATGCGAATGGCGCTGGTGCGGACGGTGGCTTCGAAATTGAAATTCTCGGCGAGAAACATGCTGCGACGCTGGAGATGGAACCGCTGTTCGATCCGCAAGCTGAGCGGATGCGGGGGTGATGGGCGCGCCGTTCCACGGATTGCATATCTATGAGTGAGGCACCGCTTCCGTATCTTGATCGCATTCGGGAGTATTATCTCGCGCTTGGATACGGAACGCCTTATGAATGGGCGTCATTTGACGCGGTGCCGTTCACCAGACTGGGAGCGCCGCTTAGTCAGTCCCGCATTGCGATCATCACAACTGCGGCGCCGTATCAGCCGGACAAGGGCGATCAGGGGCCGGGCGCGCCCTACAACGGGAAGGCGAAGTTCTTTTCGGTGTACTCTGGTACGACCGACCGGGAGCCGGATCTGCGCATTTCGCACATCGCGATTGATCGTGCTCATACCACTGCAGAGGATCAGGGGACGTATTTTCCCCTTCGCGCGTTGAAGCGTCTGGAGGCGTCTGGTGAAATCGGTAGTGTGGCCCCGCGATTCCACGGGTTGCCGACCAATCGATCGCAGAAGACAACGCGCGATGTGGATTGCGTCGAGGTTGTGAAGCGGTGCCTAAAGGACGGTGTGACAGCGGCGGTGCTTGTGCCGAACTGTCCCGTTTGCCATCAATCTGTCAGCCTCGCTGCACGTGCGCTTGAAGACGCCGGAATTTCCTCGGTCATCATGGGATGCGCCACGGATATTGTGGAGCGCGTCGGTGTGCCCCGGTTTCTGTTCAATGATTTTCCGCTGGGTAACGCTGCCGGTCTGCCTGGTAATCCGGACTCCCAGCTTGAAATTGCGCGACTTGCGCTGCGGCTTCTGGAAAACGCCGTGAGGCCTCGCACGACGGTGCAATCACCGTTCGTGTGGAATGGATCCCTGGAATGGAAGCGTGACTATTCGAACGCCGCGCTTCTCAGCGAAGAGGAAATTGCGAACCGTCGGCGGGAATTCGACAAGGGTAAGTTGGATACGTCAACTGTGAAACGTCCCTGAACGATTTGTGGAAGAGGATGGGTTACAACCTCTTCCACTTTTTATTCGGTTTACTGAACCACGTAGAGGCATGGTTTTGCGCTGGCGAGACAGCGCCATTTCTTTCCGGAGTTCGTGTTGATCTTTGCGCAGGACAGGTGCTTTGCCTGAGCGATCTGCCACACGGACCACGCTTGACCAAGGTGTGATTTCACGTTGTTGCGCCAACCGTTTTTGGCTTTGTTGCGTGCCTTGAACTTCAACTTCGCAACGCCGACCGTCTGTGTCGGGTAGGTCTTGCACTGATAGGCTTGTGCGGGTGCTGCAATGCTGAATGTGATGACTGCGGCCACTGCGGCCTGAATGAGTTTGTTCTTCATAAGGTTTGTCCTCTCGGGGGATGTTTTACTGAGCGACGACACGCCGAATTGCGCCGGAGGACGCATCAACGCGCCGTCTTGCTCTGTTGGTCGCGAGAGGTGGGGGATTGGTTCAGGGGATGGGGAAAGTTTTTTACTGACCGATGGTCGGAACAGCTCAGAAGACGCAAATGGGTTACGCACTGCCTTCTGCATAAGCGTCTGTCTCGTAGTTCTTGCCGATCGACATCGCGCAAATTCGGGAGATATGCGTCAACGGCAGGCCGGTTTCGTCCGCCCAAGCGTTCATCTGGGTCTGTATTTTTTTCAGGTCCCTTTGTGACGATGGCTTCTGGGCAATCTCCAAACCGGAGTCACGCAAGCAGGAGACCACGTCGCCTGAGGTGACAAACGAATCCTTGCCGAGAAAGCGGACGACGTATTGACCGGTGGCACCACCCAGGCGGCTGCCGTGTTTCGACAGATGGGTCCAAAGTCCGACGATGTCGTCGGCAGGCCAGTCGGCAAGAAATGTTCCGAAGCTGCCGTGTGCAGTAGCGGTGTCAGCCACGAAGCGTGCGTTGTCACGGACGGACATGATCTTGGCGCCGTGACGGACGATCTGCTTATTGCTCACCAGAGCTTCCCAGAATTCATCTGGCTGAAACAGGAGTGCACCTGGATCAAATCCAAGGAATGCCTCCTCGAAGCCGGGCCATTTCTTGTCGATAACGGCCCAGTTGAACCCGGCCCGGAAAATCTGTTTGGCCATCGTGGCCAGTGCGCGATCGTCCATCAGTTTCTTGAGATCCGATACCTTGGGTTTTGGTGGGAGCAACTTGGCAAAGGCCTTTGCGCCACCTTTTCGTTCCTCTGCTCGCGCCTTGATTTCTGCAAACGCCAACATGATTTCCACTCCATTAGCCTTGTAAACGTGCAGGCTGATATACATCCATCGCTGTGAGCACTTCGTCCAGTGATCGTCTTGCACCTGTCTGAAGGTATTCCATGGCGCGGAGGGAGGCTTCGTGGGCCTCTTCGCTGGACCCTGCAACACAATCCTCGATCACGCGGCAGAAATAGTCCGACTGATGGCCATCAACGAATGTGTAATGCACGCAAACATCGGTTAATCCACCGCAGAGCAGGAGGGTATCGACTTTCAGGCCCTTCAGCAGGATTTCAAAGTCGGTGCCAAAGAATGCTGAATAGCGCCGTTTGCGGATGTGATAATCGGTTGGGCGAAAATCAATTTCCTTCGCACAGATCTCCGTATGGGGATCGCCTTCTACGCAATGCACATCCTCGACGCCGTCCAGCTCGCGACCGAAGTCCACGAGATCTGGACGATGCACTTCCTGGATGAAAACAACTGGAATGTTACGTGCCCGGGCTTTCGCAATAGCCTGACCGGCGCGGGCCATCCGTTTATCGAAGTTCGGCATTGTCGGGATCGCTTCAGTCTCGCGCTCGACAAACAACTCGCCCTGGATGTCGATCACGACAAGGACTGGTTTTCCTTCGATGAGGTTTCGTTTTGGTGCAGTTGTTCGCAACAGAGGCTCCCCCGTCGGTGATTGCGTGGTGCAAATTTCGATGTACTAAACTTTTTGATGCAACACCAATCATTGCACGTGTGCAATGTTGAACAGTATCTGTGCGGTTCGGATTGCGTACCATCTTGGCAAACCGAATTGCAGGCCGATATCGACCTTATAGCCCTTGAGGGTTCACCGAGGTGCCTAGCCGTCAATCGTCACGGATGACTGGACATGCGACAGCGACACGGCAGTCCTGATGACAAAGGAGCTCTTGGGAAGATTACCTCGTGCCATGGTTCTGACGTGCTGACGGATAGGCATTGCGCCAGCCATCGGTGAATGCGAAACCGTTCGCTCTGGCCATCTTTTACCCTGGACCTCGCTCACGATGACTACCCCGGCGATCATGCTGCAGGGCACAGGTTCCGATGTCGGCAAGTCGATGCTGGCAGCGGGGCTGTGCCGCGTGTTGACCCGGCGTGGCCTCGTTGTGCGCCCGTTCAAGCCGCAAAACATGTCGAACAATGCGGCTGTCACATCTGATGGTGGTGAGATTGGGCGTGCGCAGGCGTTGCAGGCGCGTGCGTGCTGCGTGTCGGCTTCAATCCATATGAACCCGGTGCTTTTGAAACCTGAGGCTGACAATGGATCGCAGGTCGTGGTGCAGGGAAAGCGACTTGGAAGTTTTCGGGCGCGGGACTACTGGGGGCTCAAGCCTGATCTGATGGCTGCTGTTCTGGACAGTTTTGCGATGCTTGAGCAGCAGGCCGATATCCTTGTGGTGGAAGGTGCCGGCAGTGCGGCGGAGGTTAACCTGCGGAAAGGTGATATTGCGAACATGGGATTCGCGGAGGTCACTGGCGTGCCTGTGGTGCTTGTGGCTGACATTGATCGCGGCGGGGTCATTGCCAACCTTGTTGGCACTCATGCGATTCTACCACCTCAAGATGCCGCGCGTGTGGCCGGATACATCATCAACAAATTTCGCGGTGATGCGGCGTTGTTCGATGACGGTTTGAGTGCGATTTCCGACCGTACGGGATGGAAAAGTTTTGGCGTTGTGACGTGGTTCGATCAGGCCCACGCACTTCCGGCGGAGGACTCTGTCGGGATTGAAGAGCGTGGCAGTGCCGGAGGGGGCGAACGAGCAATAAAGATCGCGGTGCCCTTGTTCCCACGGATTGCGAACCACGATGATCTCGATCCATTGGCGATGGAGCCGGATGTCTCCCTCGTCATGGTGCGGCCGGGGGAGCCGCTGCCTGGTGATTCCGATCTTGTTATTCTCCCAGGATCCAAATCGACAATCGGCGATCTCGAGCATTTCAAGCGTGAGGGGTGGGATATTGACCTGAATGCGCATCTGCGTCGTGGGGGACACGTTCTCGGTCTTTGCGGTGGTTTTCAAATGCTGGGGACGGAAATAGATGATCCGCAGGGGATTGAAGGCAAGGCCGGGCACAGCGCGGGCTTGGGTCTGCTCGATGTGATGACCACGCTGACTCCGGAGAAGCGCCTTGTTGAAGTTGGTGGCGTAGGCGTTCTGAATGGTGCGCCAGTGGCCGGATACGAGATGCATATCGGTGTGACAACCGGCGCTGATCTTGTGCGACCGTTCCTGGATATCGAGCAACGTGGTGAGGGAGCCGTGTCGAGCGACGGTCGCGTTATGGGAACTTATGTTCACGGTATTTTTGCCAGCGATGCTTTCCGGCATGCGTTTTTGAATGCGCTGCGGGAACGTTCGACATCCGGCCTTGCCTATCACCAAACGGTCGAGCGGACGCTTGATGCACTTGCGGATCATCTGGAAGCCACGCTGGACATCGACGCGTTGATCGAGATTGCGCGATCTCGCAAGGGATCTAGCGTAGCGGCACAATAAGCAGTGTCGCAACGAGCGCGGTCATAAGGACCGTCGCCATTATCATGATGCGAACGGCGACTCCAATATCATCTGCAGTGCTTTCCTTGCGCCCCCTCTCATTCAACCATGGATCGGTGGAGGTATATTCGGCGTACTTGCGTGGGCCAGCGAGAGCAATGCCGAGCGCACCGGCCATGGCGGTTTCTGGCCATCCGGCATTGGGAGAGGCGTGTTTGCCGGCGTCGCGCCACATCACGGCGAGGCTGTTCCGCGCATTCAATCCTCGCAAAGCTGCACCACCGGCAATCAACATTCCCGATAAGCGGGCCGGAATCAGGTTCACGAGATCGTCGAGCCGTGCTGCTGCCCATCCAAATGCGCGGTGACGATCCGTCTTGTGACCGATCATGCTGTCTGCGGTGTTGATCACCTTGTAGAGCACGATGCCTGGCAAACCGGCGATCAGGAACCAGAAGGCCGGTGCAACCACGCCGTCGGCGAAGTTTTCTGCGGTGGATTCTATTGCAGCACGAGAGACGCCACTTTCGTCAAGTTGCTCGGGATCACGCCCGACAATCATGGATACCGCGCGGCGTCCAGCCTCAAGTCCACTGTCGCGCAAGGCGTTCGCCACGGCATCGACGTGGTCATGCAGCGAGCGTGTGGCGAGTAGAAAGGCAACGGGGACGACCTGTATGGTCATCAAATAAGGATGGCTGGTCAGGCCGATACTCATGGCAACCGTTACGAAGCCGAAGAGAGCGAGAAGCGCGATAACCGTGACGATACCGTATAGGCGCTTTCGAAAGCCGCTGGCCTCCGGCATGTTCAGACGGTTTTCGAACCCGTCGATCACCGCACCGATTACCACAACCGGGTGTTTGATCCGGCTCCATAACCAGTCTGGTTCACCAAGCAGCGCGTCGAGAACCAGTGCTGCGACGAGAATTGCAGCGCGCCATTCCAGTGATGGCAGGATGGTGAGTTCGACAAGTGACATGGTGGATGGTTTGCTCGGTACCGTGGTCTGTTACGGCATAAATCAGCGCCATGGCTGCAGGTCAATCAACCGTGTTATTACACCGCTTGACGTGGCCCGCTTCCTCGCTCATTTCATGCGACTATGAGCACACAATCAAAGACGCAAATCTACATCTGCAAAACCTGTAAACCAGAGGGTTTTACCGGGGAGGACGGGGATCGTCCGGGGAATCTTCTGGCGAAGGAGTTGGTCGCTGCTGCGCGTGCCAAGGGCCTCAACGTCGATGTTGAGATGAAAGCCGTGGATTGCCTGAGTGTCTGTACGCGGCCCTGCACCGTTACGTTTTCTGCTGAGGGCAAATTTACCTACATTGTGGGCGATCTTGAGCCTGGGCGGGACGTCGACGATCTTCTGGCATTTTCCGAGCTCTATGGTGCGGCTACGGACGGCATCACAACCTGGCGCGAACGTCCGGAGTGTGTGCGCAAGCACACGATTGCTCGCGTACCTCCCATCGGCTGCGCCGGTGTTCTCGTAAGCGAGATCGAGGACTCTTAATCTCCAATATCGATCAGGTGTATGAACGATCCGGCGACACTACCGATGTGCAGTCCGCTTGAGGCTTGTATGTCTATGTTGGTGAATAATGGATGGCCTTCTTCGCGTGTGATCGAGGCGTAGTGAAACTCGTGAGCGAAGAACGTGCTACTCGCGCTTCCCAACCCGAAGGGTGCGTTGGCACGAACGTGTCGGTATCCGAGATGGAATTTTCGCGCGGCAAAAGATGTTTCGAGATCAAGCAGACCAAGCATCTCGTGGGCGGTTCCATCCGCGTCGATGATGGTATTTCCCAGAACCATGTACCCGCCACACTCGCCGAAAATTGGAATGTTCCGTGATGCGGCGTTGCGGACGCTGCTCTTGAATGCGTTCGCATTCGCCAATTGCGGGCCATGCAACTCGGGGTATCCACCCGGTAAGTAGATAGCATCTGCATTGCCTGGGGCAGGTTCATCAGCAAGGGGAGAGAAAAATGATAACTCCGCCCCGGCGTCGCGCCATCCCTGAAGTAGATGTGGATATGCGAAACGAAAGGCAACGTCGCGTGCAACGGCAATGCGCTGTCCCATGGGGGGAATCGAGGAGACTGACGACGTGTCGGCGATCGTTGTTTCCCGAGTCGCAGAGATCAGGGCGTCCATGTTGCAGTTCTGCTCGATCAGGTCTGCCATGCGTTCCAGAAGTTCATCTAAATCGTCATGCTCTTCCGCTTGTTTCAATCCAAGATGTCGCGATGGAAGGGCAACAGCCTTGTCGCGTGGAATTGCACCAAAGACATGAATACCCGTTTTTTCGAGTGCGGTTGTGAGCATTTCACGATGGCGATCACTGGACGTGTTGTTCAGGATAACACCCGCGATGCTCACATCGTCGGCGTAGGTCTGGAAGCCATGCACCAGCGGTGCAACGGACTGGGCGAGCCCACCGCAGTTTACCACGAGCACGATCGGCAACCCCGTCAGGCGCGCAAGGTCCGCCGTTGAGCCATGGCCTGTGCGGCCTGGACGTTGCCCGCCATCGAACACGCCCATGACACCTTCGACAATTGTCAGATCTGCGTCGGCTGTGAACTGTTCGAACAGATGTGCCAGATATGTCGGGCGCATGGCCCAGGCATCGAGGTTGACGGAGGATCGCCCGGCAGCTGCGGCATGAAACTGTGGATCAATATAATCAGGGCCGATCTTGGCAGGGGCGACACGTTTGCCGGCACGTGACAACGCGCGCAGGAGGCCAAGCGTGATCGTGGTCTTGCCGGAACCGGTGGATGGCGCGCCGATGATTAGACCGCGGGCGGTCATGGGCTTGCTCTCACGTACCGGTTGCGACGTGGTGGCCGCTGTAGTGGCCGATCTCGGCGAATGGTGTCAGCCAGTCCAACTGCTCGCGCAGGGTTACAATTTCGCCGACCACGATCATGGAGGGGGAACCAATTTTTGCCGTTTCGGCATCTTCGACGGCATGTTCCAATGTGGTCACGACGGTCTGCTGCTCCGGCATCGTTGCGCTGCAAACAATGGCGACAGGTTCGTCTGCACGTCGACCTTCGGCGCGGAGACGCTCCGTGATGGCACCGAGCAGGCGATATCCCATGTAGATCACAAGAACGGGTGAACCGGTTGCAATGGCCCGCCAGTCGAGGCCCTTGGAAAGCCCCCCGTCGACATCGTGCGCCGTGATGAGTGTAATCGCCTGGTTGAAGTCGCGGTGTGTCGCAGGGATACCTGCATAGGCCAGTCCACCGATTCCGGCGGTTACGCCCGGAATAATGCGAAAGGGAATGCCTGCTGCGGCAAGTTCCTGTGCTTCTTCACCGCCGCGGCCGAACACGAAAGGATCGCCGCCCTTGAGGCGCAAGACCTTGCGTCCGGCGCGCGCACTTTCGATCAGCCGTTCCGTGATCTGCGTCTGTTTCGGTGAGGCCCGTCCACCGCGCTTGCCAACATAGATAATTTCGGTCGCGGACGGGACAAGTTCTAGGATTTCTTCGCTGACCAGGGCGTCGTAGTAAATGAGGTCCGCATCCTGGATCGCCTGATAGGCATGCAGCGTCAGGAGCCCCGGATCGCCGGGGCCGGCTCCTGTCAGCCAGACCCAGCCGGGTGTGAACACTGCGTTGAAGTCGTGCGGCTGGCGGTGGCGGGCGTGGCGACTTGCGACTCCCGATAGCGGAATTGGTGCGACATTGTCGGCGGTGTTGTCGTTGTTATTTGTGGCCTGGGTCATCGCGGTGGTGGTACTGGCTTCAAGTCGAACATCTGAACGCTGGATCTAGCAGAATGACGCGGGCGCGGATACTCATTCTTGGCGGTACGGGCGAGGGTTTTTCCCTTGCTGCGCACCTTGATGCGGTTAACGATATCGACGTGGTAACGTCCATGGCGGGGCGGACACCGGCACCAAAAGTTCCTCGCGGCGCAGTGCGACGGGGTGGTTTCGGCGGCCCTGAAGGGCTGGCATCCTATCTCAAGGCCGAACGTATCGCTGCGGTGATCGATGCGACGCATCCGTTTGCGTCACGAATGTCGCGGAATGCGGCATGGGCTGGCGAAACGGCAGGTATTCCGGTGGTACATGTCTGGCGTACGGGGTGGGAACGAGTGAAGGGTGATGATTGGCGCGAGGTCGACGGGATCGAAGAGGCCGTTGCATTGCTGCCGGTCGGCGCTGGAATGACATTCCTGACAACGGGCAAGACGCAACTGCATCATTTTTCCGGACGCGACGACGTGGCGTTTCTGGCGCGCATTGTTGCCCCGCTTAAACCGGCTGAGGATGTTGGCGCGCTCCCGAAGCGTCTGACGTTCATTCATGACCGTGGCCCCTTTGATATGGAGCGTGAGCGGCGCGTGTTGTTGGAGAACACTATTGAATGGATCGTAAGCAAGAACAGCGGGGGCAATGCTGCGTACCCGAAGATCGTTGCGGCGCGTGAACTCGGTATTCCCGTGATCATGATAAAACGTCCGGATGGACCTGACGGTGTGCGCGTTCCGGACGCGGCTGCGGCACTAATCTGGATTGATGCAACGTTGGGAACATCCGTTTCGTGCGCGTCCATTGATGAGGTGATGGTATGACGTTGGCTGAGAGCCGGGTGTCCGACGCGGCCCACTGTGATCCGCGCTGGCTGAACGTGATTGGCATCGGGGATGATGGTTGGGGCGGGCTGAGTGAAGAGGCACGGGGAGTGATTGAAACTGCCGACGTGATCATCGGCGGTGCACGGCATTTGGATTTCCTTCCCTCCGATGTTCGAGCTGAAACACGTGTCTGGTCCGGTGCGTTCTCGGAATCTGTGGCGGCGCTTGCGCAGGATCGCGGGCGGTCCGTCGTGGTGCTCGCGAGTGG
>CALHAX010000040.1 GCA_937931785.1 uncultured Hyphomicrobiaceae bacterium
GTGATCAGATTCCGGATCAGCGTGGTTTTACCGGCGCCGAGAAAACCGGTGATCACAGTTGCAGGAATTTTTTCCATGGGTCAGCTGTCCTGTCTCGATTGGCGCATCACGTGTGCGCGGAAGGCTTGAGTGTCAAAGGCAATCCGGCCGCAACGAGAATGACTTCGTCAGCAACCGCGGCAATTTTCTGGTTCAGGCGTCCCTGCGCGTCGCGAAACCGTCGCGCCAGCGCATTCTCGGGAACGATACCGAACCCCACTTCATTGGAAACCAGAACAACGGAACCAGCTGGTTGCGCCAAACAGGACGCAAGCACGTCAACGGACTCGTCCAAGTCGCGCTCCGCCATGATCAGGTTGTTGAGCCAGAGCGTCAGGCAATCGACCAGCACAATGGCCGTGTCGCGCACGTTGGCCATCAGCGCGTCCCGCAAATCAAGCGCCGCATCAACCGTCACCCAGTCCGCTCCACGTCGCGACTTGTGCACGTCAATACGGTCCTTCATCTCGTCATCCCAGGCCTGCGCCGTGGCAATGTAAATCTTGTCCTTGCCACTGGTCTCGACCCGCTGTTCCGCGAACACGCTCTTGCCTGAACGGGCACCGCCAAGCACAAGCGTCACCTTTGCAGCGTTCATGTCGGCATCTCCCATCCGGGAGGCGGCGTACGGGACACAACCCCGCGACGAAAAAACGTCGGCCGATCTGCCATCTCCGGAACACCATATGGCGACGCGACAACAGCGCCCGCTGCGGTAAGAACATCATCAGCATCGCGATCCGGATCGACGTCACCAATAACGTATGTCCACTTACCTTCCGCCGCAAACGCAACAGTCACAGGGCGCTCACAGACCGCAAGACAGTCAACACCTGTCACGGTGATGCCAGATGAATGATCGGTATTCCGTTCCTGAAGAGCGTTCAGAAGTTTTGTCCCGGACATGACACCACCTTGTTCAGCGCCACAGGCTTCACAAACGAAAACTGTGACGGATGCCGGTGGTGCAACGTCCGCTGGGCGTTCCATCAGACCGCAGCGCGCTGTTCGTCGCGCTCCCACAGGTATCCCGCAATGCTTCCGACAAGGGCCCAAGACACAGCCTGAACCACCAGCGATGAAGAAGCAAAATGTGCGGAGAGTTCAGAGGGTACGTTGGTTGTCAAAGCTTCAGGATATGGTGCTCCGACAATGTGCGGGAGCACAATAAGAAGCAGACCGCCACCAATTGCGACAGGAGAAGAGATACGCAGGATGGCCCACAGCCCGGCAGCGGTCGCAGCAGCGGTCCCGCCCCACCAGATCTGCCGATCGACAAGAGCCGCAGCGGCTGTACCCGGCAGCTCCGCACTCAGGCCCAGCCCCGGCGCCAAACCGGTCACCACAAATCCGGCGATGCCCCACAGAAGACCGTCCCGGGCCGTGATCCTGTTGTCCGTAAACAGCATCGCAGCGATCAACATCAGGCCGTAGCCCGTTGTCACAATGATTTGGGAAATCGCCGTCACCACTGTGCGCTCAAAACCATCTTCGGGTGACCATGCGGGCTTTTCGCCAGCCGCATGTGTTTCCGTGCCATGCGCAAGAATGAGTTCACCACCAAACAGATGTGATGATGCGACCTGAAACATCGAAACTGGCGCAGCAGCCTGCTTCTCATAAGCCTCAGCGGCCACGATGAGAGGTGTTGTCGTGAAATGCTGGATTGCCGCCGTCGCGAGCCCGGCGATAACGCCGGCCACGAGGCCAACCCACAATAGTCGTGTCAGCATGATAAGCCCGTTCAGACGCGCAACGAAACACGCGATCACTCAGACCGCGATACAGGGCGTCAGATTAGTGGCAGGGAAACGCCATGGCATGGCGCGAGTCGTGCGCTGCATTGTGCAGAGTTTGCGAATGCGCAAAGCCTGTCACGCCAACCAGCATGGCACCAAAAATGAAAACCGCGAGTGCGATCGCTTTTGTGCTGGCTTCAACCTGTGTTTGGGCCTGGACTGTTGTCGTCATCGTCATTCTCCCTCGCCGCCCCGTCGGCAGCTGTTGGATACGGTCCTTCCGGCAGGTCTCCTGGCTCACGTGTCATCACCGATGCCCGCCTTCCCGGTTTGCGTGTGTCGCATGAACCAGTGGCATGTCGGGCAGCGGCTCTCCGCTTACAGTCGCGCGGGCGGCCTTGGCGTTGGGTCTCACACGAGAAACCCGCACCACGTTCCCTCTTCGTACCAAAACCCCACCTGGAGCTTCAATAACCGGACCTTTGAGGTAAGGCACCCCCCGATGGGTGTCAACGTAAAGAACCGACCGTATGAACATCCCGATGCGACCCGCTACGGATTCGCCAGTTCAGGCGTTTTGTGCACCATCGCGAACCATGCATGATATCGATCAGTGAAACGAACCAAAGGTGAAGCAAGGAACAGACGCTGTGTTGAAACATTGGATGCAGTTGAGCGGCCACGATCTTGCCGATCTGCCAGATCAAACCGTTGTCATCTGTCCACTGGGCGCCGTCGAATGCCATGGTCCCCACTTGCCGAGCGGTACGGACACAATCATCGCAGATGGCATCCTCGACGCCATTCCAGCGACAGCACTGAACGGCGTGACTGCATTGCGTTTGCCACCACTGTGGCTGGGTGCGTCTATGGAGCATTCATCACAGAAAGGAACCCTGAGTGCCCCCGCAGCTCAACTGATCAGACAGATCGACGACCTTGCAAACCACGTCGCCAAGCATAACGTGAAACGGCTGATCCTCTTCAGTGCGCATGGCGGAAACAATCCGGTTGCCCGCATCGCTGCCCTCGAAGCCCGGACGAAACACGGTTTGCTGTGCGCCGCGACACACTGGATGGATTTTGGTTTACCCGACGGCCTGACACCTCCCGCACCGGTGCGACAGGATGCTCACGGCGGATGGATGGAAACATCCATGATGATGACCATTGCGCCTGAACTTGTGCACGCAACACGACCCGGTCCATCTGATCGCCCAACGCCGGCTCCACTACTTTTCCCTGATGGTCCCGTGAATTGGGGCTGGATGTCGGAGGACCTCGGTGCAGACGGATACATCGGCGCGCCAAATCTCGCGACACGCGAACTGGGCGATGAACTCGTAAGCAACGCAGCGACGTCACTCGCAAAACTGATCCGGCAAATGGCAGAGGCCGAGTGGCCGCGCAACTAACCGTTTCACATTAACGGCAATATGCCTTGTAGCGACGCTTCGCCGTATCAAAATGAAAATGATCCCGGTGCGCATCGTTCGCTTCCGGTCCGAGAACCGTACTGAAAATTCCACAGGCATCCGCGTGAATTTGCTTCAGAAACAATGCTTTGGCACTCACAGGCGCTGAACGCACAGGTTTATCAGCACTCTGGTCTGCATTGTCGGATATCACAGGCTGCCATGCCGCTTGTCCTCCCGGATCCGGCACGCGGTTCAGGCGTACACCGCGACGCACAGGCCCTTTGAAAACCGGAAGCGGCACGCGCACGTCAAACGAGGCTTGCGAGACCACCGGGCCACGAGAGGCAATCCGCGTGCGGACGGCTTTCTGTTCAACCGGCTGCGCGGATGTGGATGTAACTTTGACCAGGTCGCGTTTCACGGTTCCCCAGTCCGACAAGACAGAAACTGAGCGGCCATCCGCCAGGACAAAACTTGCTATATCCAGCGCATTGCCGAGCGCATGTTCGCTCAATTTTCCTGCCTTGGCATTGTTCCGGTTGCGGCACGAATAGCTCGACACATTTCGAATGCGAACAACCCGGGACTTCAAAATGCTCTTTGCTGCCGGTTGAACTTTTTTCTCCAGCCATTTGTGAATGCGGAGCACCGTTCTGCAATTCAACGTTGCTGCGGGTTTGACGGATACGGATTGCACGTCACCAAGCGCGCTGAGTTTGACAGGTGCCGGCATGCCGCATGCGCCTTTGCGCATCGGTGCAACCGGTTCAATCACAACACTCTTGCGCGCAAGGATTGCGTCACACGCGTCATAGGCTGCGGATATTTCATCCGGCTGCCAGTTAGCAAGAGGTGGTGGAACGACATCTGCGAGCGTGTTGTCAGGCTTTGACGCCGCTTTGGACACGCGTACTGTCTTGGCCGGGCGACGTTTTGGAAGCGAAACCGATGAGCTCGCCTGAGGAATGGCAGCAACCACGACAACAGGCCGACGCGCGGGCTCAGGCGTGACTGCATTGATTGCGGTTTCGGGGACCTTCTGAGGTTTTAGCGTCGCCGAATGCGTGAAACGTCCATTGTCTGCATCTGACCGGCGCGACGGCAACGCAGGCGGCTTCGAAAGAACCGGAGTATCGCTGCCACGATAACGTCTGGAGCGGCGGCGGCGAGACTTGCCTTTGAATGCAGATTTGACGGCACCCAGAATTTCGCTGACCTGCAATGCGGTGCCAGCATGTGCCACGTTCGGGCGCAAAATCACAACCTGCACACACATCGCAAGCGCCAAGGTTGCCACCACAGCAAATCTGGAAAGCAAAAATCTCACGTATCCCCCGATCGTGCGAACCTCACGATACTTTGACAGAAATGCTGGAATTCAGCCAAAATCGTGGCACGCAAGCAAGCTGTTGGGTTATCTCGGCTTTTTCAACGCTTGTCTGGAGCAGCCAACACACCGCGCATCGTGCCAGCGCTCGTGGATTTTACGGACTGTTGCTCTGGACGACGCTTCCAGGGCGATGATTTGAACCAGCCAGCCGTCCAGGCTGTCGCGATCAGAACAGCAAAGCCAAGCATATTGATCGCGAAGACCACAATCAATCCACCATCAGTCGCACTCAGCAAGACACCGCATAGTCGGGCAATAACCAGACTGACAAGGAACACCGCAAGCGACTGCTGTCCAACCTGCTTGATGATTTCGACCGTCTTTCCAGCCCATCCAGCGGCGGGTAAATTCCGCCCACTAACACCTGCTGCAATCCACGCCAGATAGGCAATTGCCAGGAAATGCACGTAACGGAACAGGCCAAAGAATGTCTTGGTTGCAAGCGGCCCTATATCGTTGCGAACAGCACGCAACTCAGGGAAGGCACCCAACAAACGAAAATAGGCAAACGGGATAGTGATGACAACAATCACCCCGGCAATCCACATCAACGTGCGATTAACAGGAGGCGGCGGCAGCCAGCCGCGCATGAATGCGAACCCTGTAAAGAACACGAGTTGCCACGCGAAGGGATTGAAAAACCAGGTTCGATCCGGTTTGCCGTGCGCCTCAGCTGGTAGATTCAGCCAGGTGAAAATCGGCATCCTCAAACCCAACCCTGTCTCGGGATGCGTGAACCACTGGAAATTATTGAGAATGATCCATGGCTGACTGACAACCATCCAGGTCAGCACACAGCCGCCCATAGCCATCCACGGATGTATCCGCGCAAGCGCCATCACAAGCGGCAGCATTGCGAGGATCACGATATACATCGGCAGGATATCGAAATAGTTCGGAACGTATGTCAGCGTCAGCAAGCCGACGAGATTTTCACCCGGATGATTAATGAAGTTCTGGAGATTCAGCCCGCCGACAAAATTCTTGTCGAAGGCCCCGGTTGAATCAATTGCGTACAGCATTCCAAGAATAACGAAGAACACAACGATTTGTGCCCAGTAAACCTGCCACACGCGATACAGCACACGTGCCGCGCCCATCAGCCATCCAAATCGATCAAACACCGCACCAAACGCAATCGCAGACGCCATCCCCGAACAGAAAACAAAAATCTCCGTTGCATCGGAAAATCCGAACCGCGCAGGAATCCAGAGCGTCCATGGGTTGCCTGGAACATGGGCGATGAAAATAATGAACATGCCGATACCTCGAAAGAAATCGAGGCGAGGATCGCGCATGCGAGGCTTGGAGTGTTGCGTCATGGAGCCGTCTCTATACGTGCAGCAAGCTCACACGTTCTGTGTCTGCGCAGCTTGCTGATGTCGACAATCGGAGTGCGCCCGATCATCCCTTTGTGCAACCGACAGGATCACGACGCAACCGCAACAGGCGTTGTCAACAGGCCGTCCAGCAGTGTACCGCGGCTCGCCGTATAACCATCGACACCTCCACGCTTTGCCGCCCGTTCATCGACAAGCGTACGCGCCTCCTCGAAGGCTCCGGCCCGGATTGCAGCCTCGATTGTAATCCGTTCGAAAACATCACGTTGAGCGTGGCTACCACCTACCGTTTGCATTGCAGGACGAGCTGCACTGAGATTTGCGAAAGCGTTCGTGTAGTTGCCATCACGAAAGGCAACGAGCCCCGACGCAGCATTCAGACCGGGATGATCTGCAACACGGTCCATGTCACCGTCGTTGCGGTTCGCGTCCCGCCGCATGCGGTGCAGCAGCTGTTCCGTAGCCGCTTTACGTTCCCCACCCAACAACGAAAGCATGTAGTGCAGATCAGCAAACACCGCGCACCCGTCGTCCACACGATGTTCGGACAATGCTGCAAGTTCTTCCCAGCGCGCGCCAACATCTACCCCTTCGATTTCAAGGCGTGAAAGAAGCGATGCGGCATTGGAAATGTCACGGTAATCGTCTGTCTTGTCCTGACGAATTTCCATATCGTAGAGCCGAAGAACTTCGTCGTGAGCTCCGGTATCAAGATAGAACAGCGCAAGATGCCAGTAGACGTGATAGCGGAAATTATTGCAGTGCGCCCAGGCATCCGTCCGGCTTTCCAGCCAAGTGACGCCATCGCGTGCCCGTGCTGTCATGTCGTAAACATGTGCAACCGCGTGAAGCCCCCAGGCATCATCAGAAACCAGATCAAGCGCGTGTTTACCGGCAATTTCCGCTGCCCTTTGATCGCCGGTTTCCTCAAGTGCAAACGCATAGCAACCATGCATGTAGCCATCCGTCGCATTCGTTCCTCGGAACTGAGGCATGACCGCTTCAAGCGATGTGCGCATACCGAGCGCATCGCCAAGAATGAACTTGATTGCATGCCCCAGCTTGATCGCCATGGCATCGCGTGGGTGTGTCTCGAGCAGAGTGTCAAAAATAGCCGCTGATTTCGCAAGTTGCCCTGCAAGATACGCTTCGAGCGCTGCGATATATGCGTTCGTCCGGACATCTCCTCCATGAGATGCGGTAATCTCTTTGGCCTTAGCAAGCGCTTCCTGTGCCGTAGCGATCAATTCCCGTCGTCCCAGCAGCAAGCTGAATAGACCTCGACACGCTTCAGCGATGGCAAACGCTGGCGCTGCCTTGAGCAACGCTCCAAGATGGTCAGCGGTGCTCGCGCCGTGTGAAAGGAACGCAAGGTTGAGATTGCGCCAGCTCTCCTTCGCGGCAGCACTCTCAAGCGAAACGTCGTATCCGTAAAGGTCCGTCGCAGCCATATGCATCAACTCCTGTTGGTTCAGGCAGGCATCTCATGCGATGTCGACCTTGGCATGACCATTATATTGGCAAGTGTCACATTCACTTGATCCAGCGAAAATTCGGATGAAAATCCCGTTTTTCGAATGGATTGGTGAACAAAATCACGACGCTTGCTTGATTCCAGGCAGATCCGGCTCGTCAGACAACTTTGGTGTCTCACCCAGCAAGCGCCTGAGAGGCAAGGGCATACGCCGGTCTTCCGGTATATTACAGAGGCCTGTACGCACTGAAAACGCTCCAAGCAAAGCGCCGGATGTCAGCACCGAAAACGGTATGCTGAAAAGAAACCCGGCAATGACAGGCGAGGCCCAGAGCATGACATATGGGGCGTGCGCCCACAGCACCGCAGCCATTACAACACCAGCCAGCGTTTGTGGCCAGAAAGCACGCGTCGCCTCAGACCATCGAACCGTGTGAACTTCACGCTGCTGGGTTTTCCATTCGATCTTGCGCCCGAACAGCAGGCCAATTGCAAAAACCGCAATGGCAAAACCGACGACCGGTGCCATAAGCATGGAAAGCACGAGTTCGAGAACCCCACCAGCAACCGTAAGCAGGCCGCCGCCATAGCGCCGCCGTTGCTGCGGTCGTGCCAATGTACCCGCCAACCCCATGAGTTTCGGCATGAGGCTCATCGTCAGGATTGTAACGAACAGACTGACACCCAGCGCGACAGGATAGTAAACGCCAGGTTCCTGAACAATGACCTGAACCAACCCCAGTGCAATGAATATCATCCACGCAACCGGGCTCAGATACATCAGGATCGCGAGAGCAAGCTGCAAGCGACTCACGACGGGAGTATCCGGCATCGTGAGCAACTGCCAGTATTGCATATTTCCCTGACACCAGCGGAGCTCGCGTCGAATGAAGTCCGGCAGAGAGGGTGGGTTTTCTTCCCAGCTTTCATCCTCTGCCGCAAGCACTCGAACCTCGTAACCAGCACGTCGCATCAAAACGGCTTCGACCTGATCATGGCTGAGGATGTATCCGGAAAGTGGTCCCGCCCCCTTGATGATGGGCAACTTGCAATGTTCACGAAATGGTTCAAGGCGGATCAGCGCATTGTGCCCCCAGTACGGGCCACAATCGCCTTGCCACCAGGCGCTGCCTACGGTGTAGGCGCGCATGCCGTGACGCATACCGAACTGAAACGTGCGCGTAAAAAAACTCTTCGATGGCGCGCCCACAACGAGCCCCTGCAAAATGCCAATCTGCGGATTGGCTTCCATCGCCCGGACAAGACGCAGAATAGCTTTTGCCGACATGAAACTGTCAGCATCGAGCGTGAGGAAAAATTCATACTGCCCGGATAAGCGTTCACAGAATTCGTCGATATTGCCTGCCTTGTAACCTTCGTTCGTCTTGCGACGACGATAGTATATCCGGCCGCGCCCTCCGACTTCGATCTGCCAGACATTGACCAGACGCTCTTCACGTGCCGCAATCTGTGAATCGTCCGTATCGCTGAGAACATGGAAATCAAACTTGTCGAGCATTCCGGCCCGGTCAACGTCGGCAAACATCGCCTTGAGGCGGTCGATCGATCCATCAGGATCTTCATTTCGTATGACCATGACAATGGCCGTGCGCGCAACAATGGGTGCAGAGGCATCCCGCACCACCAATGAAGGACTGATTGCTGCGATCGGATCATCCGTGAACTTCATCAGACCAAAGCCGATGACAGCATTCCAGAATCCGATTGAGAGCCAGGGTAGGGTAATGACATAGGCTGCCAGCATGGCACCCTTCACCACCGACCATCCACTGTAGTTCATCAGTATTGTCATCAATGCGGTCAGCACGACAACAGTTACTATGTTCAGCATGAGCACGATGACGCGCCGACGTGACAGACGACGCTGATCTTCAAACCGGTCCCAATCAGATGCGGGGTTTGAATTAAGACATGTGGACGTGTCGTGCACGTCGAGTGTGGCACGCGCAGGCTGCGTGGACGGGTGGGCCATGGCCAGTTTCTCTCATTTCGAACGCCGGAGATGAAACACCGACGCACTTGTAAATTCTTACCAGTTGGACCATTCGTTAAGGAATGATCAGCTAGCGCAGAACGCTACAGCCCACATGACCTCCTCTACAGCGCTTTGGTACGAGACCAAACAGAAACTCACGTTTCGCACGGAATTGTTATGTCCCGTAACAGAGCGTGATGTGCTTCTGAAATGCCTGTGGTCGGGCGTAAGTCGTGGTACGGAGCGCCTTGTTTTTGAGGGATCCGTCCCGACATCTGAATGGGATCGTATGCGGTGCCCCCATCAGCGCGGAACGTTTGGTTTCCCCGTAAAGTATGGATACGGATTCGTTGGCCAAATTATGAATCCGGACCTGCCAGAGTGCGAAAAATACGCCTTCTGCCTTCATCCTCATCAAACGCATGTCATCGTGCCACGTAACGCAATTCACATCCTGCCCCAGGGCCTTCCGCCGCGTCGCGCGGTGCTGACCGCAAACATGGAAACAGCTCTCAATGTCGTTTGGGATGCGCAAGTTTCTGCCGGGGACCGTATTCTTGTTGTCGGTGCAGGGGTTGTCGGACTTCTGATTGCCTGGCTTGCGGCGCAAATGCCGGGAACCGATGTTACGATCTGCGATCTGGACTCATCAAAACGAACCATCGCCGAATCCCTGGAGCTCAAGTTCTGCACACCGGAGACGGCCCCCCGCCTCTGCGACGCAACGATCAACGCCAGTGCCTCTGAAGACGGCTTGCAACTGGCACTTCAGTCAGCGGGCCTTGAGGCACGCGTTGTAGAGGCAAGCTGGTTTGGAAATCGAGACGTCTCAATCCCGCTTGGCGGCGCGTTTCATAGCCAACGCCTGCAGATCATATCGTCACAGGTCGGGCACGTTGCGCCAACACGCCGCGCCCGCTGGACATATGCGCGCCGTATGTCAAAGGCGATATCCCTGTTGAGCGATCCGGCTCTCGACAATCTGATCACGCATGAGATTGACTTCACAAACGCACCGGCCCAGCTTCCGCCGCTCTTCAACGACCCCACAGCGCTCGGCATTGCCCTGCGTTATCCCACCAGCCAGACCTCCTGACGAAAGCACCCCTTATGTACGCACTTGAAGTTCGCGACCACGTCATGATTGCGCACAGCCTTCCCGGGGACGCATTCGGCCCTGCCCAGGGCATGCACGGGGCAACATTTGTTGTCGACGCCGCCTTTTTTCGTTCTGAACTGACAGAAAACGACATTGTCGTGGATATTGGTCTCGCTGCGGATGTTCTCAAAGAGATCCTCGGGACGCTTAACTACAAGAATCTCGATGAACTGAATATATTCGGTGGCAAGCGCTCAACGACGGAAGTTCTGGCCAGGTGGATTTTCGACGAACTTGCCAAAGCGATCGCAGATGGGCGCCTCGGCGAAGATGCCCGTGCGATCGAACGGATGAAAATCACCTTGAACGAGTCTCACGTCGCCCGCGCCTGGTTCGAGGCGGCACTCCCTGATGCCAGCAACAATGCCTGATGTCTGGTTCGTCAGCCCCGGAGATCCCGCAACGCTCTCCGGCGGTCATATCTACAATGCACGCGTCGCGCAGGGTTTGCGCGCACAGGGCTGGACACTAAATCAAATTCGCCTGCCCGACGCTTTCCCATTCCCAAAGGCGACGGATCAGACAACGACTGCCACACAACTGGCACGTGTCCCCGACACAGACCTCCTGGTGATCGATGGACTGGCTTTTGGCGCGTTTTCGCATGAGGTGCTGGCCGGTTTGTCAGGAAAAATTGTCGCGCTCGTTCACCACCCACTGGCGGACGAAAGCGGACTGAACACCGCCCAGATCGCAAACTTCATGGAAACGGAACGGGCCGCTCTGGCCTATGCAGAAGGCGTGATCGTCACCAGCCCGCACACGCAAGAAGCGCTTATTTCGAGATTCGCAGTGCCAGACACAAAAATTTCCGTTGCCATTCCAGGCGTGGACCGCCCGACCAGCCAGGCTGTGAAAGCAATCCCCCCCCTTCTTTTGAGCGTCGGATCACTGACGCATCGCAAGGGCCACGATAGTCTTGTCCAGGCGCTTGCCCGGATCGCCGATCTGAATTGGCAATGCGTGATCGTGGGGAACGCAGATCGTGATCCGGAAGCCGTCACCAGAATTCGAGATTTGATCGCCGAACATAAACTGGAGCAACGCGTCACACTGGCTGGTGAACGCACAAACGATGAGCTGTCGCGCGCCTACACCGAAGCAACGGCGTTCGTTCTTGCAACGCGTCATGAAGGATACGGCATGGTTTTTTCAGAAGCGATGGTTCATGGCTTGCCGATCGTCACGTGCGCTGCAGGTGCCGTGCCTGACACAGTACCGAACTGCGCCGGCCTGCTCGTTCCTCCCGATAGCCCATCCGAATTTGCCGAAGCCCTGCGAGACGTTCTGACAAATAGCGAAACACGTGCGCACCTCACTGCGGGCTCGCTGTCTGCCGGGCACGCCTTGCCGACCTGGAACGACACGGCGCGAATTTTCGGAGAAAAACTCCAACAGGTCGCCGCCTCATGAGTGGATTTTCAGCAGACTGGCTCACTCTGCGAGAGAAAGCAGACGTTGCAGCCCGATCAGAAGTTGTTCTCGAAGCTGCCCGAGCCTATTGTGCAAACGTCGCGGAAAAACCGTTCCGCATTTGCGACCTTGGCTCTGGAACCGGCGCATCCGTTGCGGCTTTCTCATCGCAGTTCCCGGCAGCGCAAACCTGGGATCTGATCGACTACGACGCCGAAAACCTCCAGCGCGCCGTTGAACGGTACACCGGGTCTGGTGCAATCGAGGACGTCACGGTCACGCCCCGGGTCCATAACCTCGCGCTCAATCCCGCTCCCTGGCAACCCAACACGGACATTGTCACCGCCACAGCACTGTTCGACCTCGCATCTCCCGAGTGGCTGGTTGCATTCGCCAACCGCCTCGCAGCGAACCGACTGCCGATCCTCACGACACTGACCTACGATGGACGACACGTACTCGCGCCAGAGCTGCCACTGGATGCAACAATGGCGGAAGCATTCAACACCCATCAACGAAGTGACAAGGGATTCGGAGTGGCTGCTGGTCCGGATGCAACGAACCAGATCACGGGTCAATTGCAGGATCACGACTACTCATTAGTGATTGGCGACAGTTCCTGGCATCTCAATGCACAGGACGACAGCCCTATGATTGCAGCGCTTCTCGATGGATGGTCGCAAGCCGTTATCGACCGTGATCTTGTACCTGAACACCAGGTGCGGGAATGGCACAGCGCACGGATAAAAAATACCGCAACACTTCAGGTCGGTCATCTTGATTTTTTTGCAGCACCAAATCCCAGGAACCAAGTTTAGCGACGCGGATTGCGCCCCGGTAACATGCGTTTCAAGATATCATCCTTGTGCACAAAGTGGTGCATGAGCGCCGCGCCGATGTGAATAGCGATCACAACAGCAAACGCGATCCCGAGCCAACCATGCACATCCAGAACCCACCCGGAGTTGGCACGATCCTTTGCAACAAGCTCCGGCAACGCAAACAGGCCAAAGACCTCGATCTTCGCACCATAAAGCGAGGTGCCAAGCCAACCGAGGATCGGCATGGACACAAGACAAATATACAAAAGACCGTGCACCACATGAGACGCAGTGCGTTGAAACGCTGTCACACTTCCGGGCAAGGGCGGCGGAGGCGAAAGAACACGCCACACAATCCGCAATGATACCATCGCCAGAACAAGGGCGCCGAACGAGCGATGCAAATCATAAAGCTGATTTTGCAGAACGCCTTTCTTGCTGCCAACGATATCAGCGAGTGACGCTACAATACCCTTGATGGGCCCCCACCCGAAATTCGCTATCGTGAACCCCAGGACAATCGCAATGATCACAACCACGGCCATCGTCCAGTGCAGGACCTTCGCAGTTCCAGAATAGCTCTCGGTAGTCTGTTGGCTCATGGTTGGCTCCCGACATCTCGTTCCATTGCACAATCGAACAGAACATCCCCACTGTCGAACGGAAAGACACGTGTCACGGGCCTGATCGCATCTGCCAGGGTGCCAATTTCAGGAAGCGACAAGCCTGGAGACCCGGAGCCAATGATCAATGGACCAACGAGGATATGCAGCCGGTTCAGGGCTTTTTCCGAAACAAAGCGGCTGACCGTCGTCGCGCCACCTTCAACAAGCACGCGTCGCAAACCAGCTTTCCCGAGTTGCTTCAGCATCCATGCCGCCGGATACGCACCCGCGTTATCTGCGGGAACGAGTTGCAGATGCGACGGATCATTGGGCCTTGCGGGCCCGATTAGGAAAACAGGCGCTCCGTCATCGACAAAAACTTGTGAACCCATTTGAACACGGCGGTTCGGGTCGATAATGACCCGGGCTGGATTTGGCCCCGTAACACGTCTGACAGTAAGCGACGGATTATCGAGCGCAACGGTACTCGCACCAACAATAACAGCGTCAACGAGCGCCCGCAGGCAATGCAAGTGATCAAGTGCACCATCGCCGTTGATATAGTGCGAATGCCCGGACGGTGTCGCAATCCGCCCATCAAGCGACTGCCCCAACTGGGCAATCACAAACGGTTGATCGTGCGCATGTGCCGCGGCGAGAGAACCGAATATCTGCCATAGTCGATCACTAGCATGTTGCTTGATCAAATGAGGCTTGCGCGCTACGTCGCTCAGGTCTTCCCAGGCAAGGGCCATTTGGCTCCCTTTCAATGACCTTGGTTTCTCATGACATCTAACTCATTGGTTCACGCTTCGGCCACGGCTGTTCATGCCTTATGCACGGACACCACAGGTTTGCAAAACCCATCGGCATTGCCTGCGGATCATCACAGGATTTCGGTGGAGCGGTGCATAGCGGAACTCCGCTCCGGGCGTCCTGTACAAATTCGCCATGGTGCGGAAACATGGCTTGCACAGTCAGCCGAAACGGAACTGGTAAATGCATTACCAGAAAAGGCATCTCTTGAGGGGCGACTGGTTTTGCCTCTTGAGCGCCTTCAGGCGCTGGGAGCTCAAGTTTCTGGCGCTTCGGCGATTGCTATCGAAGAGCTATCAATCGCCGAAGCGCATGCGCTCGTATTCGCAACGGACCTTGAAGAATTGCCAGAACTAAGGCCGGCCACAGTTGCAGAAAATGCGGCATTGGACCTTCTCAAGTTTGCACAATTGCTGCCGGCAGTGCTCGTACAAGAGCAGGCGAAAACTGAAGCAGATAGCTGGATGCTCGACGTCACCGTTGAGAACATTCGCAATCACCACCACGAAGTTGCGCAGGCATTGACGCTGGTCGCACGGACTCCAGTCCCTTTGCTGGATGACGCGAGCGCAGAATTCGTGGTATTCCGCGGCAGCGACGGGCTCAAGGACCAACTCGCCATCATCGTCGGCCAGCCGGATCCCACCGCCCCGGTTCCGATACGTCTCCATTCTGCGTGCCTGACAGGCGACCTGTTCGGCAGTCTCAAATGCGACTGCGGGGAACAATTACGTCGCGCTATACAGTCCTTCGCCGAGTCCGGCGGCGGCATACTGCTCTATCTCGATCAGGAAGGACGCGGCATTGGCCTCAGCAACAAGATGCGTGCTTACGCGCTTCAGGCGGGGGGCTATGACACTGTCGATGCGGATGCGGTACTGGGATACGGCTCCGACGAAAGACGTTATGAAATAGCGGCCCGGATGGTCGTCTTGCTTGGCTACAAGCGTGTGTCGTTGCTCACCAATAACCCCAAAAAGATCGCGGCGCTCAACGCGCACGGCATCGATGTCGCCGACCGCATCGCACTCGTCGGTACAATGAACCCGCATAACGAACGCTATCTCAAGGCCAAGGTCGAGCGCTCTGGCCATCTCGCCGAGTGCGCAACAGAACCAGCAAAATAGACGGACGCTTCGCCTGCAATTCTCGCCCTGTTGTTAATTCGCCCCAGCGCATTACGACAAAAGCAGCTGTTGGAGGAAAAAGAGTGTTGCAACCCTTCGACATTAAGGATCATTCGGCAGAGATCTGCTTCTCATGGCAAACTTAACTGCGCCATCCGTCCACCATCTACCGTGTAGATTTGCCCGGTCACAAATGCTGCCTCGGGTGACGCAAGCCAACAGACCAACGCCGCAACTTCTTCTGGCGTTCCTGTACGCCCAACCGGATGAACCGTATCAATCTGCTCTCTGAAGCTAACTGGATCGGGTTGCGATTCAATAAAATCGACATTCAACGGTGTGTCGATCCAGCCTGGAGCAACCGCATTGCACCGCACCCCGTCAGGCCCATGATCTACAGCCACCGATCGTGTCAATCCGTGCAATCCTGCTTTCGAAGCACAATACGCCGGATGACGCGGGTTGGAACCCAGCCCCTCAATCGATCCGATATTGACAACGCTGCCATTGACATCTTTCAGGTGTGGCATGGCATGCTTGATCAGCATGAAAGGTGCAGTGAGGTTCACACGCAACGCGCGCTCCCAACTGTCAAGCGGCATCTCCTCGACCGTCCCTTCTTCCATCACGCCAGCATTGTTGACGAGCACATCGAGTCGTCCGGTCTTGACAATAATTTCCGCAATAACACGCTCAGCCACACGCGCGTCGGAAAAATCCGCGGTGATGTTCTCGAACCCGGTTGAATCCCCGCGCTGGGCTGTAAATACGCGTGCACCCTCGTCGGAAAATTGCTGCGCGCACGCCTGGCCGATCCCGCTCCGCCCACCGGTCACAAGCACCACCTTGTCCGCAAACCGGCTCATCCGACAGGCTTCCCGCCGTTCACTTCAAGCAAGGCACCGCACATGTAGCGCGCATCATCAGAGGCGAGAAAGGCCACCACGTCCGCAATATCTTCCGGTTGTGCGATCCGTCCAAGCGGCACCGTGCAATCCAGTTCACCAATCGCAGTTTCCGGATCGAGACCACGGATCTCGAAACCCGTCCGCAGCATTGGCGTATCCACTTCGTTCGGGCAAACAGCATTCACACGGATGCCCTGATGCGCATGATCTCGGCCAAGACATTGTGTCAGAGAGGCAAGCGCCGCTTTCGACATCACATAAACCGGATGATGCGGCCCCGGATGCAAACCCCAGCACGAGGCCGTGTTGACAATCGCCCCACCACCAGTCTCCGCCATGATCGGGATTGCGGCACGGCACAGCCGGAATGGCGCCTCCACATTAATCGCCATGGACATACGGTAGTCATCGTCGCTAGCCTGCGTGATGTCTCCACGCCGAATGATACCCGCATTATTAACCAGAATGTCCAATCCACCCAGCGTATCCATTGCGGCCTGGGGGAGCCCATCGCAGTAGTTTGCATCTGTCAGATCCCCCGCAAGGTAGGCGTCCGCATCAACACCCGATGGGTCGATGTCAGCAGCCGCAACACGTGCGCCTTCCAACTTCAACCGCGCAGAAATAGCCTGACCGATACCGCCAGCCGCACCAGTTACAAGTGCATTTCGCCCCTCAAGACGCATCATGGTTCTACGTTCTGAATTCGTATCATTGTGTACATCCTCAACAAGAATTTCATGTTCACGACACTCGACATAACTTCGCAGTGCGTGATTCGGGATTGCCTGTAGGTCAGCGCCGACAAAGGGCACCGACCTCAATCATGGGGCCGTTTCATTCGCAAGTCTTTTTAATCCATGTCTCCTCAACGATGGTGGATACCTTATCGAAGGTCTGGCCCATGCCTGTCCAATGAGACATTTCGTTTGTTAAGTCACATTGTAGACAGTTGCGACATGCGCCATGTATCGCGGCCCACGTTCTTGACCATGCTGATATGTTCTGTCCTGATGCTTACGGACACACCGCCTCAGGACCGCGAGACTTTTCCGACACGTGACGCAGACGTTCGCAACCACACCGCATCTGCACACTGCGGATGATGCACGCCACCTCGCACGCCAGCGCGTGCCGCGAATGATGTTCGATTTTGTCGACGGCGCGGCTGGCACTGAAACCGGCAAGCAAAGAAACACGGCAGCATTCCAAAACACACTCCTGCAACCGCGCGTTCTCGTGAATGTCGCGAAACGCTCATTGCGCAAGACGTTGTTCGACAAGGAACATGGATTGCCGTTCGGCTTCGCTCCGATGGGAATGTGCAATCTTACCTGGCCCGGCGCGGACAGGATGCTTGCAGCGGAAGCGGTCCGCAACACCGTGCCACTCTGCGTCTCGACAGCATCGTCCACATCTCTTGAAGACATGCGTGACCTGGCGGAAGGCCAAGCCTGGTTCCAGCTTTACGCCGGACAATCGCCAGAGGTGACGACCGGTTTCGTCGATCGCGCAGCAACTGCCGGATATGATGTGCTGGTCTTGACCGTTGACGTGCCGCAAGTCTCACGACGCGTCCGCGATCTTCGCAACGGGTTCCAGGTCCCCTTTCGGTTCGGCCCGAGGCAAATACTGGATTTCGCGTTGCACCCCCATTGGTCACTCAGCCAGTTGATCGCAGGCATCCCCAAACCGATGAACTACGAAACCGCACCAAACGGCGCTGCATTTGTGCGTGGTGAGAGCAGGGCGGGTGTTGATTTCGAATTTCTTGATCAATTGCGGCAACGATGGAAAGGCAAGCTCATCGTCAAAGGCGTGACGTCGCCGGACGACGCGCTACAGATCAAAGCAGCAGGTGCAGATGCGATCTATGTCTCAAATCACGGCGCACGCCAGCTTGACAGCGCACCACCAGCCATCAGCATTCTCCCCGACATTCGCAATGCGGTGGGGCCAACTTGCCCGTTGATTTTCGATAGCGGTGTTCGCTCGGGCGAAGACATCATTAAAGCACTGGCGCTGGGGGCCGACTTTGTCATGCTGGGACGCCCGGCCATGTTTGCAATCGGCGCAGACGGCACACGGGGTTTACGCACGCTCATCGATATACTGAGCGACGAAGTCAGCGTGACCATGGCACAACTTGGTGTAACAGCAGCAGACGACATCGCCGCCAACATTCTTTATACGCCGGAAAAAGACACAGCATCGAAGGGGGTGCGATGAACGAGAAACGAAGACTTCGTGGCGGCAACCTGCTCGCACGCGCGCTTCATGAAAAAGGCGTCGAACACGTTTTCACGCTGGCAGGTGGGTTTTGCAATCCAGCGCTTGAAGGCTTCATGGAATGCCAGATGCGGGTCATCAATTGCCCGCACGAACAAGTTGCCGGGCATCTCGCCGACGGTCACGCCCGCATCACACGCAAGCCGACTGTGTGCCTCGTCGGACCGGAAGGATTCGCAAACGCCGTCCCCGCCATGATGGAAGCCTGGGGCGAACGCTCCCCCGTCATTTTCGTGACCGGCTCCAGCACGTTGAAACGCCAGGGCGCTGGAGGCTTCAAGGAGATCGACGATGTCGCCATCGCCGCGCCTCTTGCGAAGTACAGCTTCAGCATTACAGATGGTGAGCGTATCGGCGAATTTGTTGATCGTGCCTGGAAAATCGCAACCAGCGGTTACCCGGGGCCGGTACATCTCAGTTTGCCAGTCGACATCATGTTTTCCTCCTTCGACGAGGATGCCGGCCGGGAGGAACGCCCGTTCAACCGAAAGACACTTCCGCCACCACGCGCATGGCCGGATCCTGAAGCGCTCGCCCCGATCCTCGACAGAATCGCCAACGCGAAACATCCGATTCTGATCGGCGGTCATGGCGTCTGGTGGAGTGGCAATGAGGAAAAACTGGAAGCAACCGGTCGCGCCCTCAACATTCCGGTGTTCAACGTCCCCTATCACCAGAAACTTCTGGCAGAGAGCAGTGCGTCCTACATGGGGCTGGCGGACGTGCATCAATACCCGCCATCGAAATGGGCAATCGAAGAGTCAGATGTCGTAATCATGATCGGCGCACGCCTCGACAACCAGATGAATTTTGGCAATCCGCCGTTGTTTCCGGCAAGCACCCATCTCTTGTGCATCAACGGTTCTCACGAAGAACTCGACAACAACCGCGCCGCCGACACTGCGCTGTTGAGTGATCCTGGCGCATTCCTCGACGCACTTGCGGCGCTCGCCGACGACGGCAAATGGTCACTCGGAGATTCCTGGTACGCAAAGAATGTCCAAAAGCGCGGCGAATGGGTCAAGGACACTGTTGCCAAACTCGATGACGAAACAAACGCACCCTTGTGGCCGAGCGGAAAAATCCACCCCCTGCAGGTCGCTCTCGACGTCCAGGACGCCATGGGGGACGACGATTGGCTGGTGATCGACGGTGGCAACACACATTTTTGGTCCGAAATCGCAGTCAATGTCGCCGGGTGGCAGGGAAAGAAACTCGGTGGCATCCTGCATCCTGGTACATTCAGCATGCTTGGCGTCGGCGTATCCTTCGCAATTTCTGCCAAGAACACGCACCCGAAGGCGAACGTGGTCCTGATCAGCGGCGATGGGGCATTCCTCTCTGGCGGCCTGTCAGTCGAAGCCGCCTTCCAGGAAAAATGTCCGATCGTCGTCGTGATCGATAACAACGGCGGTCTCGATTGCATTTCCCAGCAACAGGAACGACTGTTCGAAAGCGGCAAACATTTCGCAACCGATTTCCGCGACATCCCCTTCCATGCCATGTTCGAAGGCCTGGGTGGTTACGGCGAACTGGTCGAACGACGTGAGGACATCGCACCCGCAGTTCGACGTGCCATCGCGAGCGGTAAGACAGCGTGCGTGAACGTGAAGGTCAAAGGCGTGATTAGTCCGATCGTGCTGGCAACCACAAGCAAACGCGACAAGGCATCAATTGAATAGGTGGAGAGCAAGATGGCCGTTCTGACCAGTCACGCTCTGAATTCCGTTGACGGGACACATGCGGGCGGCGTGGCCGTAACGGTCGTTCACATCAATGCGGACAACACGCGAACGACGCTGCTTGAAACAGCAACCGACGACGGCGGTCGGTTCCAGGCGGACTTAGCAATCAAATCACAAAGCACCAGCACACAATATGAACTGCTCCTTGGTACAGGCGCATGGTTCGCAAAACAGGACCTCCCCCGCTCCGGCACACAAATCGTAAGCGACATCGTGATCCGGTTTGCCATGCCCGATCCGGATGGTCGCTACCACATCCCGGTGATTATTGGTCCCAACGGCTATTCGATCTGGTGGTCGAGTTGAGCGCGACGGAGGTTTTCCATGTCTGACTCAGGTCTTCAGATGTCACGCCGCATCCGGCGCACGCCTTACATGGATCGCGTCGAGACCGCAGGCGTACGCGGCTACAGCGTCGTCAACCACATGCTGTTACCAAAGGCGTTTCAGCCGACCGTTGAGGACGATTACTGGCATCTGCGAGAACACGCACAAATCTGGGACGTGTCCACACAACGACAAGTCGAGCTGCATGGACCCGACGCCGCCCGGTTGGTCCAGTGGATGACACCACGCGACCTGTCCAACATCGCCATCGGACAGTGCTGTTACGTACCACTTGTCGACCAGCACGGCGGCATGATCAATGACCCCGTTCTGTTGAAATTGGCCGAAGACCGGTTCTGGTTGTCGATTGCTGATTCCGATGTTCTGCTCTGGGCCAACGGATTGGCGCTTGGTGCAGGTATGGACGTGCAGGTCAGCGAACCTGACGTCTCCCCGCTCGCGATTCAGGGACCCAAAGCGGAAGACCTGCTCGCCGATATTTTTGGCGACGCCATTCGCAAGATCAAATTCTTCCGGTTCGGTTATGTTGAATTCAAAGGCACACAACAGGTGATCGCGCGCTCCGGTTATTCCCGCCAGGGTGGTTTCGAGATCTACTTGCAAGGCAGCGAACTGGGATCAGAACTCTGGGATACGATCTGGGACGCCGGACAGAAATACGACATCCGTCCCGGTTGCCCCAACCTGATTGAACGGATCGAAGGCGGCCTGCTGTCCTACGGCAACGAGATGACCCGCGAGAACAACCCTCTGGAATGCGGGCTCACCGACTATTGCGACCTCGACAGCGATGTCGATTTCATCGGCAAGGAGGCCCTCCACAGGATCCATGCCTCCGGCGTGGAACGACAGATGCGCGGTATACGGTTTGATGGTGGTCGCGCGCCGGTGTGCAGCGTGCCGTGGCCAGTACTCGATAACCAGGGTCGGCAGGTCGGGCAGATCACGTCCGGCATCTGGTCGCCCCGCCTGGACTGCAATGTTGGCTTGTCGATGATCGAAACACCAACCAACACGCCAGGCCAACCCGTCACCGTTGTGACCTCTGATGGAGCGCACCGCCCAGGCACGGTATGCGCACTTCCCTTCGATTGACCCGCACGAACAAACCATTGCGCACGCCCCCTGTTACGCCCCTTGTCACGCCCCTTGTTTGCGTGCCCAAGGTGTGGTTGCATTGAGGCGTCTTCAGAACTGATGCGTTTGACGCCTGACAAGAGGATAATAAAATGAAGCGTACGGTCTATATTGCAGCGCTAGCTGCGTTCGTTGCCGGTTCAGCAACCCTCACACAAGCCAAGACACTGCGGATGGCATATGACGCCGATCCCGTGTCTCTCGACATTCATGAGCAGCTCTCCGGCGGGACGCTTCAGTTGTCGCATATGATTTGTGACCCGCTGGTTCGCTGGAACAACGATCACGGTTTTGATTCACGTCTCGCAAGCAAGTGGGAACGGCTTGACGACACGACTGTGCGCTTCACGCTGCGCGACGGCGTCAAGCATCACTCCGGCAACCCGATGACTGCCGACGATGTGATTTGGACATTCAATCGCCTCAAGAACAGTCCAGATTTCAAGGGCATCTTCACCCCATTCAAAGAGATGAAAAAAGCGGACGGCAACGCCGTCGACGTTGTGACGGACGGACCGTTCCCACTCGTCTTGCACAACGCGACATATATCTTTCCTCTGGATTCGAAATTCTACGAAGGTAAGGATGGTCGCGGCCGCGACAAGGCCGAGATCGTCAAGCACGGCGACAGCTTCGCCTCGACGAACATCTCCTGCACCGGACCATTTACCGTTGCCAGCCGCGAGCAGGGCGTGAAAGTCTCATTCAAGCGTAACCCGAACTATTGGGACAGCAACTCGCCCGGAAACGTCAAGGAAATCGTGTTCACGCCCATCAAGGAAGCACCCACACGCGTTGCGGCACTCCTCTCCGGTGACGTCGACTTTATCGCGCCTGTGCCGCCAACGGATCTTGAGCGCGTTCGCTCCGGAGACGGCACCGAACTTGTCACAAAAACAGGCACGCGGATCATCACACTGCAATTGAACCAGGAACGCGTAGCGGCCTTCAAGGATCCAAAAGTTCGTCTTGCGATTGTTCATGCCATCAACAACGAAGGTATCGTTCAGAAGATCATGAAGGGCTTCGGCACTTCCGCGGCCCAGATGAGTCCCAAGGGATATCTCGGTTACAACGACGCTTTGAAGCCACGGTACGATCTCGCCAAGGCAAAGGCCCTGATGAAAGAAGCGGGCCACGAAGCTGGCATGACCGTTTCCATGATGTGCCCGAACAACCGCTACGTGAATGACGCCAAGATTTGCGAAGCCGCAGCAGCCATGCTCTCAAAGATCAACATCAAGGTTGACCTGACGACCATGCCGAAGGCTCAGTACTGGCCGAAGTTCGACGAGCGCGCCGCCGACATCATGATGATCGGGTGGCACTCGGACACCGAGGACTCCGCAAACTTCTACGAGTTCCTCGCGATGACGCCGAACAAGGACACCGGCAAGGGGCAGTACAACTCCGGCAACTACTCGAACGCCAGGGTTGATGAGATGACAATGAAGTCCCTGAAAATGACGGATGACGCCGCACGCTCCAAAGTCCTCCAGGACGTTGAGAAAATCCTGCATGACGAAGCAGCATTTGTTCCACTGCACTGGCAGGATTTGGCCTGGGCGGCACGCAAGGGCACAAAAATCGAACCCGTCGTCAATGTCATGAACTTCCCGTATCTCGGCGATCTTGTGATGGAATAATTCGATCAATATAACTGCGGGAGGCGTTTTGACGCCTCCCGGCTTTCTTCAGAGTACATTGTCCAGCAACCCGGCTCACCCGATGCGTGTTATTAATTCTCCCGACATCTGGCAACCGAGAGGGCGCGGCTTCAGTATGGCATGCGCTCAACCTGGAGATGGCGAGGTGATCCGCTTCACCGGCCAGGTGTCCTGGGACGCTGATGAAAACATCGTTGGAAAGGGCGATGTCCGGGAGCAGACGCGACAATGCTTTCGCAACATCAAAGCTCTTCTGGCCTCTGTTGGCGGTCAAATGCAGGATCTTGTCGAGATCACCACATACTTCACGGACCGTTCCCAACTTGCCGATATCCAGCAGGTCCGCCTCGAATTTCTCTCTCCCGAAACGCCACCCGTCAGCACATCCGTTATGGTCGCAGGCCTCGGCCATCCTGACTTTCTCGTCGAGCTGACGCCCATCGCCGTCATTCCAACGGAACGGTTCCAACCATGACAGAGGAACACGAAATCGAATACACGCCAGCGTTCATCCGCCAGCTTGAGTTGCTGTGGGGAGAAGGGTTTCTTTCTCCCGGAGGACCGGAGGAAGTGGATGAGATCGTACGTGGCCTCAACCTTGCCGACAAACATGTGCTGGACGTTGGTATCGGCGCAGCCGGTCCGGCCATGCAGCTTGTCGAAGCGCATGACGCAGGCCACATAACGGGGATCGACGTCGAGGAACCGGTGCTGCAGCGTGCAGCCGGCCGCATCACCGAAAGAGGATTCGCAGATCGTATCTCTACAAAATTGGTGATGCCCGGACCGCTGCCGTTCGATGACAACAGTTTTGACGTTGTCTTTTCAAAGGATTCCGTGATCCACATCCCGGATAAACCAGCCTTCTACAGTGAATGCCGCCGCGTTCTCAAATCCGGCGGATGGCTCGCGGTCAGCGACTGGTTCGGCAGCGAGTCTCCCATAACCGATGAAATGCAGCGTTACATCGACGGGCCGCTCGACTTCAAGATGGCACCAATCACGCACAGCCGTGCGGTCCTTGAGGCCTGCAACTTCGAGAACGTGGAGGTGAACGACCGTAATGCCTGGTTCGTCACGCAGATCGAACGCGAGTTGGAGTGGATCGATCGCGAAGGTTACGACTTGATCGCCAGCGAACAGGGCAAGGAGGTTGCTGACGTGTTCAACACGCGTACACGTCTGAGATACACGGTCGCCAGCCAGGGACAATTGCGTCCAGGCCACTTGCGTGGGCAGAAGCCAAAAGATACAGCCGCATGAAAGCGGCGGATTTCATATCGTTCCTGCTGCGCCGTGGTGTGCAAGCGCTGGTCGTCATGTTCGTCATCAGCCTGATTGGATTTTCCATACAGGGCAACCTGGGCGATCCACTGCGCGAACTGGTGGGGCAATCCGTTTCAGAAGCGGAACGCAACGCCTTGCGCGATCGCATGGGACTCAACGATCCATTTTTCGTGCAATACAGTCGGTTTCTAGGAAACGCCGTACAAGGTGACCTGGGAAACTCATACTTCTTCAAGCGCCCAGCACTGGACGTCATCCTCGACAAGTTTCCCGCAACCTTCGAACTTGTTCTGGCCGCAACGCTGATCATTATCGGTCTGTCAGTACCGCTTGGAATCTACACGGCAATCAATCCGCATAGCTGGATCACAAGCATCGTCATGGCGGTGAGTATTGTTGGCATTTCCATCCCTGTTTTCCTGACGGCTATTTTCGCGATCTACATCTTCTCCGTACAGCTTGGCTGGATGCCGTCTTTCGGCCGTGGGGATACGGTGGAACTACCGTGGGGCTGGGATTCCGGGTTTCTGACACTCGATGGATTGCACCACCTGATTCTGCCTTCCATCGCCCTGTCTTCGATCATGTTACCGCTGTTCATTCGCCTGATACGGGGTGAAATGATGGAAGTGTTGCAGTCCGAATACGTCCGCTTCGCCTGGGCCAAGGGGCTTTCCAAACGCCGCATCTGGTACGTGCACGCACTGAAAAACACACTAATTCCCGTGATCAGTCTCGGTGGCGTGAAAATCGGAACCCTTATCGCCTATACAATCCTGACAGAAACCGTGTTCCAGTGGCCGGGCATGGGATTTTTGTTCCTCGAAGCCGTCAACCGCGTCGATACTCCGTTAATCATTGCCTATATCATCGTCGTAGGCCTGATCTTCGTTGTCACCAACACGTTGGTCGATCTGATCTACACGTTGGTGAACCCGACCGTAAAAATGGTGGGGAGCGGGTCATGAGCGACACAACACAAAGCGCGCCAGGCCCGCTATCACGCCTGCTTGCATCAGACATTTTCTATCGCTTCCGACGCGATCCAGTTGCCATCGTCAGCGCGACCATCGTGCTGCTATTCGTGCTCGCCGCTGCACTTGCGCCATTAATCGCACCTCAGAACCCATATGACCTCACGCAACTCGACATCATGGATTCCGAAGTGCCACCATTCTGGCAGGAGCAAGGCGATCCGCGGTTCCTGCTGGGCTCTGACCATCAAGGCCGGGACATGCTCTCGACCATCCTTTACGGTACGGGACTATCGCTGATCATCGGCGTCTTTGCAGTACTCTTGCAGGCGTTTCTTGGTGTCTCGATTGGCCTGATCGCCGGTTACAATGGCGGCCGTATCGACGCATTCTTCATGCGCCTTGCCGACATTCAACTCTCACTCTCGACATTGATGATCGCCATTATCGCACTCGCCGTGTTCCAGGCTGCGTTTGGCAGCGAGCTCTACCAGGACCTCGCCATTATAATGCTGATCCTCGTGATCGGTATCGCGGAATGGCCGCAGTACGCCCGCACGGTCCGCGCATCGGTACTGGCCGAACGCAGCAAGGAATACGTCGATGCAGCCCGTGTGATCGGCCTGCCGCGCAGCCGCATTATGATCCGCCACATCTTGCCAAACACGCTCTCGCCAGTGCTGGTAATCTCCACAGTGCAGGTTGCGGAGGCAATTATTGCCGAAGCGTCACTCAGTTTTCTCGGTCTCGGCATGCCGGTCACCCAACCGTCTCTCGGCTCCCTCATTCGCTCCGGCTTTGAATATATTTTTTCCGGTTCGTGGTGGATCACGATCATCCCGAGCATTGTTCTGGTGGTCTTGATCCTTGCTCTCAATCTGCTCGGCGACTGGTTGCGAGATGCGCTCAATCCACGCCTTTACTCGCGGCGCTAGGAGCAATCCATGGCATTGCTTGAAATCGAGGATCTGGAAGTTGAGTTCCCCAACCGGCACGGAACGCTCACCGCGCTACGCGGAATAAATTTCACCCTCGACGAGAGCGAACGCCTTGGCATCGTTGGCGAAAGCGGTGCCGGAAAATCCATGGCAGCATTCGCGATCCTCAACCTGATCAGTGAACCAGGGCGGATCAGCAAGGGACGGATCGTCTTCGAAGGCCGCGATCTCGCAAAATTGGACGAAGAAGAAATTCGTGCCATACGCGGCGACAGGATTTCGATGATCTTTCAAGACCCTATGATGACGCTCAATCCGGTCCTGACCGTTGGCGTGCAAATGATCGAAACGCTGAAGGCGCATCGTGACATTTCGGACGAAGACGCACGCAAACTTGCACTTGCCCGGTTGCGGGAAGTTCAGATCCCCTCACCCGAGGCCCGACTGGATGCCTATCCACACGAATTGTCCGGTGGCCTGCGCCAACGCGTGGTCATCGCGATTGCACTTCTCTCCGACCCAGCCATCATTATCGCGGACGAACCCACAACGGCACTCGACGTCACCATTCAGGCTGAAGTGCTCGCGCTGCTGCTGGCCCTGTGCCGCGATCACGCCACCGCGCTGATCCTGATCACCCACGACCTCGCAGTGGTCAGTCAGATTACCGAGCGCATCATCGTCATGTATGCCGGAAGCATTGTTGAAGCCGGAGCAACGCGCCAGATTATCGATACACCGCAGCACCCCTACACCATCGGACTGATCGCAGCGCTACCGGAGCAGAACGCCCCGGGCCAGCCCCTGAATCAAATTCGGGGCTCCATGCCGTCGCTCAATAATATTCCTCCGGGTTGCGCCTTCGCGCCACGCTGTGACTACGCAACGGATATCTGCCACCGCATTGTTCCAAACCTGACAACGGCACACGGGCAGAGCGTCGCGTGTCATCATGCCGGTCAACTGCAACCTCAAGAGTCGGTCAGAGATACTGAAAGGGCCGTGTCATGAGCGACACGAGCACACCGCTTGTAGAAGTCAGAGACGTCCACAAGCGTTTCCCCCTCCCAAGTTCGTTCCTCTCCTCGGCGCGCCCAAAAGTTCATGCCCTGAACGGTGTATCGATCACAGTGCAGCGCGGGGAGGCATTCTGTCTTGTCGGTGAGTCCGGTTGTGGAAAAACAACGCTTGGCCGTACGGTCATCGGTTTGGAAAAACCGACACGGGGCGAAGTTCACTATGGAGGGCAACGCGTTGACACACTTGACGACACGGCACGTAAACCGATTCGCCAGCACATGCAGATGATCTTCCAGAACCCCTACGCCTCGCTTAATCCCCGCATGACAGTGCAACAAATCCTTGAGGAACCGCTTCGGTTTCATTGTCCGGAGTTAAACGCCACAGACATTTCCGAGACCGTGAACGAGGTCATGACCTCCGTTGGCAATGATCCGGCATGGGGTCAACGCTACCCGCATGAGTTCTCCGGTGGTCAGCGCCAGCGCATCTCCATCGCCCGCGCCCTGATGGTGTCGCCCGAATTCATCGTGGCAGATGAACCGATTTCCGCGCTCGACGTCTCCATTCAGGCTCAGGTCCTGAACGTCCTCATGGACGCGCAGGCACAGCGCGGCCTGACCTATCTGTTCATCACACACGATCTATCCGTGGTCGAGCATTTCGGCACCCGTGTCGCCGTGATGTATCTTGGAACAGTATGCGAACTGACGAAGACAAAAGACCTGTTCGCGACACCGCGCCACCCCTATACGCAACTGCTGCTCTCCGCCATCCCGCGTATGGACGGTCAGGCCTTCAAACACCAACCCATACCGGGCGAAGTACCCTCGCCCGTGAACTTGCCATCTGGATGCGTTTTCCACGGCCGATGCCCCCATGCCAACGATCGCTGCCGTACAGAGGTGCCACTTCTCAATTCAACAAAATCAACCGCTCAGGTTGCCTGTCACGCCGTCGAAGAAGGGCGCATTTAACGCCAGGTGCATTTTCTCCAGGCGCGGAAGCGCTCACAAGCCGCTCAAGCAATCCTGTCGCATCCGGCGCAGATGAGCATGGTGTTCATATGTCAATCGTGCACTTGCACCGGATCAAAATCCAATCAGCTTCCAGACCGTTCAATCATACCATCGGAAACCTGCACATTTTGGCCGGTTTCCAGTTCTGAAAAATCCGATGTAGTCATCGTCACAACCGGTATCGCAAGACCGTAAAGCCGGGCCGCTACCTGCGCACCAATCGTAATGTTGACGTCTGGCTTCAGGAGCAGAATTGCGGCAGGACCAACACCGAGACGCAACGCTTCGGCAATCCCCGCAGGTGTTCCGGCTGACCCCCGGCTACCGGGTAAAACAAGGATCTTGTCCGAAATACTTTGCCCCGCCTGCGGGTGTGCAACATCAAGAATGCGCCCGTCGGTCGGATCAAAACCACCCCAGAAACTGAGTGGCTCTGACAACTTCAGGACGGATCCACGCGCGACCCCACAATGGAGAATGTCCAACGCAGTCATCGTAGCAACACTCACGCGACAGTCCCCCAGTGACGCCCCGACCAGACCGTATTGTCCCGCACAACTTCCCCGCGCACGGCACTTTCGACACAGTCTTCAAGGCTACCGAAAGCAACCTCAACCGGCAACATGCCCGGCGCGTAATACGCCCATTTTGCAGAGTTGGTCATGGCCCGCCCTTTACATCCGCGCACTGCGGGAGAAAAATACGTACAGGTGTCAACCAGAACCGACACGCCTGATCGTTCAAGCTTCTGAACCCACCCCCTTTCCCTTGCAAGCGCCGCAACGTGCCGGCTTGTCGATATGTAGAACGTCACCTCGCTGTGAATCTTGCGACCATCAAGGAGTGGCATGAGTCGAGCGAACTCGGTGAACGAGAAATGCGGTGTGCCAAGTGCAACCATTGCAATCGGACCACCGGCGGTCGTCGACAGAGAATCTCGCGCTGCAATCAAGTCGTCCGACCCAACCGACACGACGGTTTGCGGCCCCTTTTCCTGGGTGGCAGCTTCCAGCGTTGGTGCTTCCGGCGTCACTCCGACCGCATGAAACAGCGCCACACCACCGGACGCTGCTCCTGCCGCCGCAATGGCCTTGAGACTATCCTTCGGGGTATCCGCGGGAAGCCCGGTGATAACAGGAACCTGATCACCGGCACGTTTCCCCATCAGATGCCCCAGCACATGGCAGAAAAACTCTGTCTCGCGAAGTTCTGTCGGCAAGTGGGATATATCAAGCTGCACGGTCGCACGTCGTGAAGCATCGGTATGCAATCCGGCAAACGGAATACGTTTCGTCAGACCGCATGCGACATCGAGAAAATCTCCATACTTGTTCGTGCGTGCGCCAACGACAGAATTGAAATACGAAACGGCATTGGACTCACCAACAACGATCTGATCACCAAACACCGGTCCTCCCGGGATCTGATACGGCGCACACGTCCACACCGGTCTCGCACCAAGCTCCACATACAAGTCTGTCAACTCCCGCGCTTCTGCCAGAACAACCGGATCAGCATCGGCGCGCGGATCGCTCTGGACGAGGCTCACCGGGACCGTGTTCGTCCAGGCCGGAATGTCAAACCGGATACCTCGCTCCACAAGAAATCGCGCAAAATCGACATGCGCACGCCCGTAATAATGGCAGGCATCTATGTGCAGGAATCCGGTTTCGATCAACCGCGGCGCACCCATCAATGTGGCAGCGCGAACCACAAGCTCCATTGCAAACTGCAAGGCCTCACCCGCATCGCCATGCAACATCGCCTGCTCATCGCCCGTGAGGCGCAGAGGATCGGAAGTTAACATGCGCTTCCCCCAAACGGGTTGGAGTGAACAATCTCGCTAGCATATGTCCCGCTGCCTATCATGCGGTACGTACCGTCAAAGCCTTCAACCGGAGCATCGCAATGGTACCGAATACGGGGCCGAGCGCCATCGCAGCAATCACCATGGGCCACCCGACAAATGCGGCAAATACAGGCGCAAACTGCACCGTGAAAATCGTCAGCGTGAACCCAAGCGCTGTCTGCAACGTGAGAAGGCTGCCAGCCTGCTCCGGTGGTGACACATCGGCAACGATGGCCGAAAACTGAGCAGAGTCCGGAATGATCGTGATCCCCCAGATGATCACGATCATAAATGTGAGCCAGGGTGGCCCGCCAAACGTGAGCGCCGTTGCAAGTGCTGCACTGCCACTGAACACCATGGCGTAGATCGTGACATCAGCCTTGCCAATCCGATCCGCAACCTGACCAGCAACCACGCACGCCAGTCCACCCAGACCAATGGCAACAAACGCCGTAAGTTTGGCAAAGTCCTGCGCGACAGCAGCAGGCAGCGTAACCGCATAGGATATCGCTGTCGCAGCGCCAATCCACGCCCACATCGCATAAAGCTCCCACATGTGTCCGAGATACCCGGCGTACGCGAGACGAAGACGACGATCCGTCCAGGCAATGGAGATTGCGCGAGGATCAAACCCCGCAGCGCTTACATGATGGGGCCCAAGCGCAGTGAGAAGAACCAGAAGACCGCCAACCGCAGCCGCCAGCGACGTGACCACAACGGCCACGCGCCACTCCGCCCCCCCGCCGAGCGCCACGAGATGTGGCAACGCGGAACCGAGCGTCAGAGCCCCAACCAGCAGGCCAACCAGAAATCCACGATCACGGGTGCCCCATCCAACGGCCAGCTTCATACCGACAGGATAAACACCGGCGAGCAGCACACCGGTTGCGACACGCGCTAGAATTGCGACTGCGCCACCGATCGGCGCAATGAGAAGAATGACATTTGCAGCCGCAGCACAAACGGCACAGACTGCAAAGACGCGCCGCGGATCGAACCGGTCAGCAATGCCGAAAATGGCGGAAGCAACCGCCCCGACTACAAACCCCGCCTGCACGCCACTCGAAAGCAAGGCTTGCGCCATCGGCGAAATACGCACCTCCCGAGTCATATCTGGCAGGATCGCAGCAGAGACGAACCAAAGGCTCATGGCCGCAATTTCAGCAACCACCAGAAGCGTTATTGATCGGGATTTGTGGAGCACGCGCGCAGGTTCAGAATACAATATCAGGCCGTCGTGTGGCGGGCACGGGCGCCACGCTCAATTGCTGCCGTCGTCAACTTGTCCAGTTTAAGATTATCGCGCAGAAGATCCAGAAATCTCAATTCTTCAACCTTCACACTCCGGTCTGCCGCAGCAATTTCCACGGCAAACGCATAGGCTGTTTCCGTCAGGCGTTCCGGCACAGATGAGCTGATCAGCTCCAGAACATCCGACAACCCGTCCTCGCGCGAGACCACCTCACCGCACTCCTGTGCGAGTTGCACAAGTTTGTTGTCATCAAACCCTTCAAACACCGGCATGCGGCTGACGAGATCGCCAATCCGCGCCAACTCGACATCCTTCATGTTACGGTCCACCGCAGACATCGTAACCATGGCATAGATCAGGGCATCTTGTGGGCTTAGTGAAGTCGGCATTGGGGATTTCCTTGCGTGCGGGACTGATGATCGCTTGCAGTCGGGAGGGGCGCGCTGCATAACGGCGCGCAAACAGGTCATTTCACTTGCCTTAGCCAATTTACCGGGCACCGGCAACAAACGTGCCCGCGATGTGAGGCCGCCACGGCGTCCCCGCGCCGAGACCCAATCCCGCAGCAGGATCAAGAATCATGTCAGACGCCACCGCCCCATCTGTCGAGGACCTGAAAGCGCTGGCTGAGAGTTCCAAAGCCTGGCCGTTCGAGGAAGCACGTCGCCTGATCAAGCGGCTCGACAAGATGAAGGCACGCCCGGACACGGTGATCTTCGAGACGGGGTATGGACCAAGCGGACTGCCACACATCGGCACATTCGGTGAAGTGGCGCGCACATCGATGGTTCGACACGCCTACGAAACGCTGACCGGCGAGACAACACGCCTGATCTGTTTCTCCGATGATATGGACGGTTTGCGCAAGGTTCCCGACAACGTACCGAACAGGGAAATGCTGGCTGAACATCTGGAAAAACCATTGTCGGTCGTGCCGAACCCGTTCGATAGCGACGAACCGAGTTTCTCCGCGCACAACAACGCACAGCTCAGAAAATTCCTCGACCAGTTTGGCTTCGAATACGAGTTTTTATCCGCAACGGAATGCTACAGCAACGGCATGTTCGACGCGACATTACTGAAGATGCTGTCTGCTTACGATGATGTCATGAACATCATCCTGCCGACCATCGGCCCGGATCGTCAGAAGACATATTCCCCGTTCCTGCCCATCTGTGCGCGCACCGGCCGTGTTCTGCAGATTCCTATGGAAGCACGCGATGTCGAGGCGGGGACGGTCAGCTACCGCGACCCCGACACGAACGATCTTGTCACAACGCCAGTTACCGGCGGTAGCGTGAAATGCCAGTGGAAGGCCGACTGGGCCATGCGGTGGGTGGCACTTGGCGTCGACTATGAGATGGCCGGCAAAGACCTCATCGAATCTGTGAAACTCTCCAGCCGCATTTGTCGGGCGCTTGGCGGCAACCCTCCGGAAGGCTTCAACTACGAACTCTTCAACGACGAAAAAGGAGAGAAAATTTCCAAGTCGAAAGGCAATGGCCTGACGATCGACGAATGGCTGACCTACGCCTCACCAGAAAGCTTGTCGCTCTTCATGTTCCAGAAGCCGAAAACGGCAAAACGGCTCTACTTCGACGTGATCCCCAAAACCGTCGATGAATACCTCACGCATCTGGAAAAATTCGACACACTCGATCCGGCTGGACAAATGGCAAGCCCTGTCTGGCACCTCCATGGCGGAACGCCACCTGCACCATCGTCCCCGATCAGTTACAATCTGCTGCTCAATCTGGTGAGTGCATCAAACGCTGAAGATACGGACGTTCTCTGGGGCTTCATTCAACGCTATGCCCCGGACGCGACGCCGGAAAATGCGCCTCAACTGAACCAGCTTGCTGGCTATGCCGTGGCGTATTTCCACGATTTCGTGAAACCCACAAAGTCGTTCCGGACACCGAGCGATCAGGAACGTGAAGCACTTCAAGATCTTCATGATCGCCTTGCAGATGCCGAACCGGGCACCTCTGGCGAAGACCTGCAAACCGTCGTTTACGACGTCGGCAAAACCCATAACTTCGAGAAGTTGCGCGACTGGTTTGGCGCCCTCTACGAAACACTTCTCGGGCAATCCCAGGGGCCACGTTTTGGATCGTTCATCGCATTGTACGGTATCGATGAAACCCGCGCCCTGATCGCAAAATCACTGGCAGGGGAACGCACCTGACAGGCGTGCAGAACCCGCTCACGTTTCGGAATACATATTCACCAGTTCACCAACACCTTCGATACTGATCCGGACGGTCCAACCGTCCCTCATCGCGCCAGCGCCAACAGATGTGCCACATGCAATAATGTCACCTGGCTCCAGTGTCATGTCATGCGAGATGCGGCTGACAATTTCACGTGGCTGATAGAACATGTCGCTCACCGGATAGTTCTGGCGAACCTGCACCTGATCGTCACCTTCGAGGAACGTCTTGATTGAAAGGCCATCCGGGTTCACATCCGTTGTGATG
>CALHAX010000041.1 GCA_937931785.1 uncultured Hyphomicrobiaceae bacterium
AACTGCAAAGTGGGCGGGTCTTCGGACCCGCCTTTTTTTGTTTAGTGAACGCAAGCTCTTCTCCTGTCGCATACCCTCCCCTCCGAAAGTTCATTTGTCTTTCTGTCATTATCCCGCTAGACGCATAGGTGGGACACACCACCCCAACGTGGTGCAGCTATCTGTAAGGATAGAAACATGACAGATATCAAGCGACCGGCTGTTCAGCCGGACGACCCCCGTTTTTCATCCGGTCCGTGCGCAAAGCACCCCGGATGGTCTATTCAAAATCTACTCAACGCAGACCTCGGCTACTCGCACCGCGCAGCCGCGGGCAAAGCGCGTTTGCGCGAGGCGATTGACCGGACGCACACGCTCCTGAAACTACCTGATGACTATCGCGTCGGGATTATGCCAGCTTCCGACACAGGCGCGTTTGAAGCGGCGATGTGGACCATGCTGGGAGCACGTGGCGTTGACGTGTTGGCCTGGGAAAGCTTCGGCAAAGGCTGGGTCACGGATATTCTCAAACAGTTGCAACTCAGCGATGTCCGCACATACGAAGCGGATTACGGTGAGTTACCAAATCTCGATACTGTGGATTTCGCACGTGACGTTGTGTTCACGTGGAACGGTACAACATCGGGTGTGCGCGTACCGAATGGTGACTGGATTGCAGAAGATCGCAAAGGGTTGACCCTTTGCGATGCGACATCCGCTGCGTTCGCGCAAGATATTGACTGGTCAAAGATCGATGTTGCCACGTTTTCCTGGCAGAAGGTGCTCGGTGGAGAGGCGCAACACGGCATGCTCGTTCTCAGTCCGCGCGCCGTCGAGCGCCTTGAAAGTTACACGCCAACGTGGCCGCTCCCGAAAATCTTCCGCCTTACCAAGGATGGGAAACTGATCGATGGCATTTTCAAAGGTGCGACAATCAACACGCCCTCGATGCTGTGCGTAGAGGATTATCTGGACGCCCTGACATGGGCGGAAGGTATCGGTGGTCTCGCCTCGCTTATTGAACGTGCTGACGCAAATGCGAAGGTCATTGCAGACTGGGTGGAACAGGCCGGGTGGATCCAACACCTGGCAACAAATCCCGACACACGGTCAAATACCTCTGTCTGTCTCAAGGTCGTGGATCCCGATATCTTGCGGCGCACGCCGGAGGAGCAGGCTGCATTTTCGAAGTCGCTTGCGACCAGGCTCGCTAATGAAGGCGTAGCGTTCGATATCGGTGCGTATCGTAACGCACCAGCGGGGTTGCGGATCTGGTGCGGTTCCACGGTCGAGCGTGCGAACCTTGAAGCGTTGTTGCCCTGGCTCGATTGGGCATTCGCAACCGAAAAAGCCGCTTTAACGCACTCAAGTTGACGATGCGCTGTCACGCAATTCTCTCCCCCTCTTGAATTTCCCCACAAAGGAAGGCCAGCATCATGGCACCCAAAGTTCTCATTTCCGACAAGCTGTCAGACACCGCTGTTCAGATCTTTCGTGACCGCGGCCTTGACGTGACGTTCGAACCCGACCTCGGCAAGGACAAGGACGCGCTCCTCGCCGCTATCCCGGAATTTGATGGTCTCGCAATTCGATCTGCCACAAAGGTCACAGATAAAATCCTGGATGCCGCATCAAGTCTTAAAGTCATAGGGCGTGCGGGAATCGGTGTCGACAATGTGGACATTCGGGGAGCAACCGCCCGCGGCGTCATCGTCATGAACACGCCGTTCGGCAATGCCGTCACAACAGCGGAACACGCAATTTCCCTCATGCTGGCTCTGGCGCGGCAGATTCCACTCGCCAATCAGTCGACACAGGAAGGAAAGTGGGAGAAATCCCGTTTCATGGGGGTTGAGATAACGGCCAAGACCCTTGGTCTCATTGGTTGTGGCAACATCGGATCGATCGTCGCGGAACGCGCGATTGGTTTGAAAATGAAAGTCATTGCCTATGATCCGTTTCTCTCACCGGAGCGTGCAGTGCAACTCGGTGTAGAAAAGGTTGAACTCGACGAACTCCTGCGGCGTGCAGATTTTATTTCTCTCCACACCCCATTGACCGACAAGACGCGTGGCATCCTTGGTGCCGATGCAATCAACAAGACAAAACCAGGCGTACGGATCATCAACTGCGCACGCGGTGGCCTCATCGATGAAGTTGTCCTGAAGGTCGCGTTGGAAAGCGGTCACGTGGCTGGAGCTGCACTGGATGTCTTTGAGGAAGAACCGGCGAGGGACAATGCGCTCTTCGGGATGGAAAATATGATCTGCACGCCGCATCTTGGTGCCGCCACGCGCGAGGCGCAGGAGAATGTCGCGATTCAGGTTGCGGAGCAGATTTCCGACTACCTGTTGACCGGGGCTGTTTCAAACGCCCTGAATATGCCGTCGATCACCGCCGAAGAAGCCCCACGGCTCAAGCCGTTCGTCGCCCTTGCTGAGCAACTCGGGTCGTTCGCCGGTCAACTCACATCCACCAGCCTGAAGAAGGTAGCAATCGAGTACGCTGGAGATGTCGCGGAGATGAATACCAATGCGCTTACATCTGCAGCATTAGCCGGGTTGATGCGCCCACTTCTTTCAGAGGTGAACATGGTGTCTGCTCCTGCGATGGCGGAAGAACGCGGCATCGCCGTGGACGAAACCCGTCAAACCAAACGTGGCGCTTATGACAGCTACATTCGACTGACCGTCCAGACCGAACTGCAGGAGCGCTCGGTAGCGGGGACAGTGTTTTCGGATGGCAAGCCGCGCATTATTCAGATCAAGGGCGTCAATATCGAAGCTGAACTTGGGCCGCACATGCTCTACGTCACGAACGAGGACAAGCCGGGCTTCATTGGTGCTCTTGGTAGCCTTCTTGGCGAGGCGGACGTGAACATCGCAACGTTCAACCTCGGGCGGTCGGACAAGGGAGGCGACGCCATCTGCCTTGTGGAAGTCGACGGCGGCATTCCACAGAAGGTGCTCAACCGGATCGAAGCGCTGCCGCATGTTGTTCAGGCCAAGGCATTGGAGTTCTGAACACCTCCGTCATACTGACATCTTCTCAAATTCGGCACAAAAGCGCATACAATGTCGAACAGACGAAATGCAACGGGAGAGCGTTATGACTGGGATACGGCAGAATGGATGCACAGCGGTCATATCGGTTGTGTTTGTCGCACTCGCTTCGCTAACAACAACGGCGATGGCTGCGGATCTCGATGCAGGTTCTCGCATCACAGCGGTTACAGTCTACACAAGTGCTGCCGAGGTCAGTCGTGTCGCCGAAATCAAAGTGCCAGCCGGTCAGCATGCCGTGGTACTTGGCGATCTTCCGGCGCGTCTCCGCGCAGATTCGATCCGTGTCGAAGGAGAGGCAACCGGCGAACTTGAAATCGGCTCGGTGGATACAAAATCGGTACTGCTTGCTGAGGACGCCAGCGCAACCGCAGAGCGCAAACGCCTGGAAAAGGAAATCGAGCGTTTGTCGGATCGATCGTCTGCGATCTCCGACAACATCGCCGCTGCGGAAGCGCGCAAGACGCTCATTCGCAATCTCGCGCAATTGCCAGTTCAACCTGCTCCGCAAGGTGAACCGCAAGGCGCGCGCAGCCCATCCGACTGGGCTGCCATCTCTGCACTCATCGGTGCACAGATGGTTGAAGCGCAAAAGGAGATCCGTACCGCAAACATCGCCATGCGTGATGTCCAAACGCAGATCAATGATCTGCAACGCAAGCTGGCCGGTATTCCGCCACGGCGTGTCCGACGAACCGAAGTGCGTATCAATGTGTCGGCTGCAACGGCACTTGAGGCCACGCTGACTATCCGATATCAGGTCGCAGATGCTGGATGGACGCCAGCTTACGAAGCGCGTCTGTCAACCGGAGACGATGCGACCCAGCCAGATTTGCGATTGACGCGACGGGCCCGCGTCTACCAGCGCACGGGCGAAGAATGGAAGAATATTGCGCTGCTCCTCTCTTCCACGCGCCCAGGGCGCGGCACGTCAGCGCCGCGCGTCGGCTCGTTGCGCGCGGAATTCCAACCTGCGATCTCCAAACGTAAATATAAAACATCTGAATCCAGGGCGCCGGAGCCCATGCCGAGCGCGCCAGCCATGGAGCTTGAACTCGACGATGTTGCACCCCAGGCGCGGGGGCTTGTCGCGCGTCCCGTTCGCAAGCGTGCCAGTCGTAAGCAGGCCCGTGTCGTGGAAGCTGCATTTCAGGCGACGTACGAAATTCCCGGACGTCATACTATCCCGACTGACGGTGCCGTACGCAACATCGAGATCGACCGTGTGGGCTTCGCGCCGAGCATTGCCGTGCGAGCCGTCCCGCGCAAGAAGGCTGCCGCATTCCTTTACGCCGATATCAAGGTGGCGGACGGACAGCGCCTGCTCCCTGGCGCAGTGTCTCTGTTCCGTGATGGTGTCTTCGTTGGTCGCGGCGCATTGCCAACCCTCACCTCGGGTGAAACCCATGAACTTGGATTTGGCGAGGATGACACGGTGCGCGTCGAACACGTGACGCTTGCACAAAAGACCGGTGAAAGTGGAATTATCTCCACAACAAAAACAGACACCCGGAAATTTCGTATGACGATTGTCAACGGCCACAAGCGTGCTGTGAACGTGCGGGTGTTTGATCAGTTACCCGTGTCCGGCGACGACGACATTCAGGTCACAATGGTCGGCAATGTGACAGCGCCGACGGTGACCGGCGTGAAGGACAAACCCGGTGTTCTCGCCTGGGATCGCGAACTTGCACCGCAAGCCAGCATGGTGATCAACTTCGGCTACCGCATATCCTGGCCTGAAGGGCGTGAAATTCGCTTCCGCGAAGTTCATAAGCGCAAGAACAAGTCCAGATAAAGGATTTAGCTGCCACAGCCTTTGCAATGTCCGCCGTTGCAAGACGGTGCACGCGTGGCGGCCGCATTCTCACGCTGCAGAACGCGATAGGCTGCGCCATCGCTGTAATCCACAAATGCTTCCGTGCGGTGATGACTGCCACGGGCCGCAGCCGCGTGCTTGATCGGACACCAGAACCGCTCGGTCCGGCTGGCGATCTCCAGTCCGTAAGCGAACAGGCCATTGGCATAGCCACAGAACGCGCAGTTCAATTTCTCAAGCACATTGAGATATGCCAGTTGGTGGCGATCAATGACAATGTACTCGCTCCGCTTCACCTTTTCGATCCGGTATATCGGGAAGCAAATCCACATGTAGAGCGTGATCGCAATATCCAGGATCACCAGCGCAATGAACGTTCCATAGATCACAGGCCCCGTCAGGATCACGCGCCAGTTGTAATCCCGCAGATACGGGATCATGCCGCGCCGCAGGTGTTTCTGGCGTCGCAGATCCAGTTTCGCGGAACCGGAGTCTTTCTTCAGACACGAAAGATCCACGTCGGCACACGGTCGGCTGGCCTCATCACGCTCACGCCGCAATCTGCCCAACTCAGACTCAAGCCGGGCGATTTCCGCGCCCATGTTTTCAGTTTTCGAAACCGGCGTCGCCATGACAATCATACTCACCTGCGAATTGCGCTCCCCGAGCGCATCGCACGTTGTGACGCTGCCAGCATCCACAGACTGGAATTGAGGTGAACGGGGGGGACTGCATTGCAGAGTTTTCAGTCATAGCCGGATCTGAGCGAAGTGTTCTAAATGCGACAGGTCGACGTGGGGTCGCTGAGTTTTGCAAATGGCAGCTTTCTGATCCGATTGCGGAAGGTGACTGCGATATGGTTACCGTCGAGA
>CALHAX010000042.1 GCA_937931785.1 uncultured Hyphomicrobiaceae bacterium
AGCGGTTCTGTGGTTCTGGGCGCTAGGGCACGCAACGCTCGTCAATGTTTTTACTCCGTCATGCCCGCGCATGCGGGGAGCCACGAGAATGTCTGCGTTGATGGCTTTTCGTGTTCCGGGTGATGCGCTGGAAAATACCGCTATGATCGAATGCACAAGGCATGAGCACTGATGCGCGTCGAGAACTCAGCACCATTTCTGTCTGATCCGTCGTCCCACGATGATCTTCGCGTCCGATGTCCCCGTGGGTCCTCGCATTCGCGAGGATGACGTCCGTGGCTGCCAAAGAGGCGCAAAAAAAAGGCCGGGCATTGCCCGGCCTTTGTCGTTGATGTGGTGACGTGGATTTACGCCCTCATCGCCTTTTGCAGGTTCTCGTCGATGGCGTCGAGGAAGCCTTGGGTGGAGAGCCATTTTTGTTCCGGCCCGACCAGCAGGGCGAGGTCTTTCGTCATCTGGCCGCCTTCGATGGTGGCGACGGTGACCTCTTCGACGGTCCTGGCGAACTTGGCCAGTTCCTCGTTTCCGTCGAGTTTTGCGCGATGGGCGAGGCCGCAAGTCCAGGCGAAGACAGATGCGGTCGAGTTTGTGCTGGTTTCCTTACCGTCCTGATGCAGACGGTAGTGACGGGTTACAGTACCGTGGGCGGCTTCGGCTTCGAGAACGGATCCATCCGGCGTCATGAGCTGTGATGTCATAAGGCCGAGGGAGCCAAACCCTTGCGCCACGGTGTCGGACTGCACATCACCATCATAGTTCTTGCAGGCCCAGACGAACCCGCCAGACCACTTGAGTGCCGCTGCGACCATGTCGTCGATCAAGCGGTGCTCATAGGTGATGCCTGCTTTCTTGAACTTGTCGGCGAACTCAGCGTCATAAATCTCCTGGAAGAGATCCTTGAAGCGGCCGTCGTAGGCTTTCAGGATCGTGTTTTTTGTGGAGAGATAAACTGGCCAACCGCGTTGCAGGCCAAAATTTAGAGAGGCGCGCGCGAAATCGCGGATCGATGAGTCGAGGTTATACATCCCCATGGCGACGCCGCCGTCAGGGAAGTCGAAGATTTCGTGCTCGATCTTGGTGCCGTCGGCGCCTTCGAATGTCATTGTCAGTTTGCCGGGACCGGGGACGACAAAATCCGTCGCCTTGTATTGATCGCCAAACGCGTGACGACCCACGACCATGGGCTGGGTCCAGCCGGGCACGAGGCGCGGCACATTGGTGCACACGATCGGTTCACGGAAAATCACACCGCCCAGAATGTTCCGGATGGTGCCATTCGGAGAGCGATACATCCGCTTGAGGCCAAATTCCTCGACGCGATCTTCGTCCGGTGTGATGGTTGCGCACTTGATGCCAACGCCGTGCTTCTGAATCGCGTGGGCCGCATCGACGGTCACCTGATCGTCTGTTTTGTCACGATGCTCGATACCGAGGTCGTAATAGTCGAGGTCGATGTCCAGATACGGATGGATCAGCTTGTCCTTGATGAGCTGCCAGATGATCCGGGTCATCTCGTCGCCATCGAGATCGGCGACGGGGTTTGCAACTTTGATCTTGCTCATGAGAGAAGGGCCTCGACAGTTTGGAGCGGAGCGCGCAACGAATGAGCGCGTTTCAAGTTTGGGAATCGGGCGGACGCTAGCGGATACGCCGTGCGACGCCAATCAGCCGATGGGATAAGCCGTGACGGCGCGAGATACAACCTCTGGCGCGCGAGCAGCCAACCGCCAGGTGATCAAATCCCTGTTGGAGAACCGCCATGCGCGCAAGGATATGCTTAACGGGCTGTTCCAGGAACATTTCGGAACGACGGCAACAATCCGGTGCGAACTGGAAGACCACATTGTTCATCTGAATCCATGCGACAGCACCATCACGACGGCGGTTCTGGAAAAAGGGCACTGGAACCGGGATGAGCTGGAACGGGCTGTCGCTGTCCTCCGCGCGCACGGCAGCTTGAGGGAAGCGGGCTTCTTTCTTGATGTCGGCGCGAATATTGGGACGCAAACACTCTATGCGCTGCGTTCCGGAGCCTTCGCCGGAGTTCATGCGTTTGAGCCAGAGGACGACAATGCGCGACTGTTCGAGATGAACATGAATGATAATGCGCTGACTGAGGTTGCGCACTTGTTCCGGCATGCCGTTGGCGGAACAGAGGGCACAGTGACGCTCCACCGGCACCCACACAATGCCGGAGCACATTCCATCGCCGCACACCAAGCCAGGGACTCTGCGTCGGGTGTCATGGTTCCGATGATCACGCTCGACAAACATATGCAGCTTGCGAAATTGACACCTCATCAGGTTGGGCTTGTGTGGATCGATGTGGAGGGGGCTGAACCGGGCGTTGTTGCAGGTGCGCGTGAACTCGTCGCGGCACGCGTTCCGATGGTCTTCGAGTTTCTGGATCGTGACCGGAAGCGGTCGGATTTTGCGGACATGTTTGCGCAGTTGCGGAGCATGTATTCGCATACATGCTGCTTGCAGGATGAGCGTATGACGGTCATGGACAGTTCTACGCTTGGTTCTGATTTGCCAGAGGGCGATTACCTGATGTTTTCAAAACATGACTGATCAACCGCTTTCGTCACCGGCGATTATTCTGGTTGAGCCGCAGCTGGGCGAGAATATCGGCACGGCCGCGCGTGCCATGGGGAATTTTGGACTTGAGTGTATGCGACTGGTGTCGCCCCGCGACGGGTGGCCGAGCGAGAAGGCGGTTGCCGCCTCATCCGGTGCAACACACGTCATCGATCAGGTTGAGGTGTTTGATGATTTCGAGGCGGCGGTCAGCGATCTGCATTTCGTCGCAGCGACCACGGCGCGCCCGCGCGATCTGACCAAGTCGGTGATGACTCCGGAACAGCTTGCGCTTGAAATGATCGAACGGGCGGCGCGTGGCGAGAAGTGCGGCATCTTGTTCGGGCGCGAGAAAGCGGGGTTGCACAATGATCACGTGGCTATTGCGAACACGGTGGTCATGATCCCGGTCAATCCGGATTTTGCTTCTCTGAACATTGCGCAGGCGGTTCTTCTGATTGGGTATGAGTGGCTGAAGCTGCGTGGCACCGGCACTTTAGGACGAGAGCCAATTAATAATGCGCCAGTGCAGACCGGGCTTCACATGCGTGACTCCCGTCCGGCGACAAAGGCTGAGTTGGTCGGATTCTTCGAGCATCTTGAGGGGGAACTCGATAAGTCGGGCTTCCTGCGCCCTGTCGAAAAACGTCCGGCCATGGTGAGAAATATTCGCGCCCTGTTCGAGCGCACGGGGGCAACCGAGCAAGAAATTCGCACCTTGCGTGGCATTGTGGCATCGCTGGTGCGGACGCATTTGAGGTCGGGTTCATAAGGCGGGCGGCTTGCCTTAGTCTCGCCGTGATTTTCCTTGCGTTTGCCTCGATGAACGCGGGACATTAGAGAATGGGGAAACCCGTAGGCTGCTCAGGATTTTGGGTTTACGGCTCAACACTCTGCGGCTTAACGTGCCGGCGGGAACAAAGGGGCATTCCATGGTTACGAAAGCTAGCAAGGCGATTGCATGCGCCACACTCTTGGCCGCGTCGGTATTGACGATGCAGCCGCGTGACGCTGCTGCGCAGGCGCTGAGCGACCGTTCCGTCGCGGTGTTGATGGATTATGCCTGGACCATTCTGCCCGAGAAATTCACCACGCGTGAGAACAAGGTGATTGTGGTCGACAAGACCAAGAAGGATGAGATTGTTGTTCCTGTCGAGGTTGGGCGCGGTGTGATCGAGGTCGCGCGCCTCTCGGCGTTTGCTCAAATCTGCAACCTTCCCAATGCACAGAGCTCGAACTACCGAGCTATGATGAGCGTTGAAAACAAGAAGAAGCAATGGAACGACCAGCAGTTGCTCTATATCTCGCAACTGCACCTGTTCACGATCCTCTGGCTTACCGGTAACGTCGAAATTACGGCGGACGGCGATCAGAAGAATGTGGCGCTCAAGGAAGGCAAGAAGCGCAAGAAGCCGACCTGTACGGATGCCGAGCGTGAGAACGTGAAGAAACGCATCACGGCATATGTGGAGAAGGTCACGGGCAAGAAGGTCACGACGGAGTAATGCGTTGATCTTCAGCTCTGTTGCTGACGCCTGATCTGGCTCCAAACGTCCATATATCGTTGACATTGCGTACTGCATCACCGATACCCGGCGCACTGCAGGCCGTATTGGGTCTGTGGGGCCGCGCGGCCGTGCCGTCTCTCACCATCTGAGTGATTGCTGTCAGCTCCGTTCTTTCCGGGAACGGGCAGAGGAGGGCGCGCTTTATTCTTATATGCAACCTAATCGTCCGGAGACGAACACATGACGAAGCGTATCAGCGCGAAATACAAGATCGACCGCCGCATGGGCGAGAACATCTGGGGCCGTCCGAAGAGCCCGGTCAACAAACGTGAATATGGTCCAGGTCAACATGGCCAGCGGCGCCGCGGCAAGGAAACCGACTACGGTATCCAGTTGCGCGCCAAGCAGAAGCTCAAGGGCTACTATGGCAACATCACCGAAAAACAGTTCAAGGCGACCTACAAGGAAGCCGTGCGCCTGAAGGGCGATACTTCGGAAAACCTGATCGGCCTGCTTGAGCGCCGTCTGGATGCGATTGTCTATCGTTCGAAGTTCGTGCCGACAGTGTTTGCGGCCCGCCAGTTCGTTGGCCATGGCCATGTGAAGGTGAACGGTCGTAAGGTCAACATTCCGAGCTATCGCTGCAAGGACGGTGATGTGATCGAAGTGCGTGAAAAGTCACGTGATCTGGCGATCGTCATCGAGGCCACACAGTCTGCTGAACGTGATATTCCAGATTACCTGGATACGGACCACTCCAAATTGACAAGTACGTTTGTGCGTACACCGGGGCTTGCTGATGTGCCCTTCCCTGTGATGATGGAGCCGAACCTCGTGATCGAATTTTACTCGCGGTAATTTGTTTCCGCAATTACCGACAATGGAACCGTCCCGTCAGGAAACTGGCGGGGCGGTTTTATTTTTTGGGAGATCGGCATGTCGGCTATCAGTTGAATTGCCATCGTGATCGGTGGGTGTCCAGGCATGGCGAAGAAGGGGCATCAGCTGCGGACTCGCAGTGCTCAAGCCGCTACAAGTCTTCCGAGCCATGTGTGGGCGTGCATCATTTGATGCAATAGTGCTGATAGTGTGAACTCATCAACGCCAAGTTGATGATGACTGCAGTAGGTCATTTTCGGAAAAAATCGACCGTGTCAGCCACGTTCACTGCTGCATGTGAACCGTAACATTCTTAAGTAGTTTATCTTTTCCTGGTGCTCGGCACTGCTCGAAAGTCCTTTCATTTGTGCAGAAACACAATTTCCATAACGTCAATTTTTAATTGTGATGTACCTTCCTTGCACGCTGCAAAACGGGAGCTTAGACATGTCGGATCAGTTTCAGGAAACGACCTACAAGGGTTGGGGAACGCGGCTCAAGGAGTCGCTCGGTGGGATTGTCATTGGGTTGATCTTGCTGATTGCGATGCCGATCCTGCTGTTCTGGAACGAGGGGCGTGCCGTTCAAACCGCGAAGTCACTCAAGGAAGGTGCGTCGGCAGTCCGCGAAGTGTCATCGGATCGCGTAGCGTCGGAGAATGCCGGTCAACTTTTGCACATTGCCGGGGATCTGAAGGTTGAGACTCCGCTGGTTGATCCGGTGACGGGGATCAGCGTCGTGGCCGTCAGTTTGCAGCGTGAAGCCGAAATGTACCAGTGGGTGGAGACGTGCAGCAGTCGATCTGAAAAGAAGCTTGGCGGAGGCGAGGAGACAGTCACCACCTGCAACTACGCGCGCGAATGGAAATCTGGACGCATCGAGTCTGCGGATTTCAGAAAACCTGAGGGGCACTCCAATCCTGCACCGACGGTGCAGTCCGGCACTGTAACGCAGACCTCGGCACCGCTTGGCGCTTTTACGATGGACGAGCGCATTCTCGGGCGGCTGTCTGGGGGGGATCCGGTTGCGATCACGGACGCGATGATGACTGAGGTTCGAAGCAAGGTGCCGGGTGGCGCGAATGCTGAACTGCAAGGCAACACAATATATCTGCGTAACAGCACTGCGCCGCAGGTCGGGGACATGCGTCTGGTCATGACGAGCGCAGCTGCAGGGCAGATGAGCGTGATCGGGCAGCAAATCGACGTTCAGGGGACGACCCAGCTCGCGCCGTATCAAACGGAAGCGGGGGATCAGCTTCTGCTTGTCAGTCGCGGGATCGTGGCGGCCAAGGCGATGTTCAAGGAAGCGGAACAGGCGAACACGATCATCACATGGTTGCTGCGTGTGGTCGGACTTGTTTTTCTCTTCGCGGCTTTTGCGGCGATAATGAGTGTGCTCGGGGTGCTGGCCGATGTTGTTCCGATTGCGGGGACGCTGGTCCGCTATGGCACGAGCACCATTGCGCTCATACTTGCGCTTCTGGTCGGCGGCACGGTGATCGGTGTGGCCTGGATATGGTATCGCCCATTGGTCGGTCTGGGTGTGATGGCGGCCGCAGCCGCCATCTCGTTCGTGCTCTGGCGGCGCGGCGCTCAGTCCGCTTCAGCGGCGGAAAACAGCAGCGCTGTATCGTAGAACTCAAAGAACGCAACCGCCTTTTCGTCCTTGAAACGCCAGACATCAACCTTCGGCGTTTCGATGGTCTTGCCGGTAGATTTGAACGTCCATGCCGTTGTGGCGATGGCGCAGACCTTGTTATCCTGGGCGACGTAATCCTCGACGGTGTAGTGGATCATTTGCCACTGGCTCAACAGGCCTTCAAAATACTGTGCCACGTCTGATTTCGCCGTGAGGGGGGCGGTGAAATTTGCGCTTGGGTGGGCGGCCATTGCGAGGGAGCGAAAATCAACTTCGTCCGCAAGAATGCTCATCCAGTCCTGTGTGCTTCCGCCCTTTGTTGCGTCCCATTGTGTGTAGCAGTGACGCAAAAGTTCGACATTCTGCTCGGTGTCGCTCATGAAATACTCCATCAAAAACATGCAATAAGACCGTCATGGAACGGCAAAGTGTGGTGTCTGGCAATAGGTTTGCTCTGTCGTGTTCGTTGTTGACGCGCCACGCTTCGCCCCAAAATTGCCCCGTATACGCCGCGTGCATCGCACATTTGTCGCCTAAACCGCCATTCGGTGGAGAAGGACGAGGTGGAACGCGTATCCCCCCGCGCGACCCTTTCAGCACTCCGCGTTTTGACAAAAAACTTCGGGTTTTCCCGAATCGTTTTTCAGTTCGTTAAGGGCTCGTTAACCGTGCGAGCCTACCGTGTGGGTAGTTTCGAGGTTTGGGTAATGAATAGTTCCATGCGTACCAAAATAGCTCTTGTTGAGCATCTTCGAGGCCCCGCCGCCTGTGTGGCAGCCGGTGTCCTCCTGTCGGCCTGCAGTGCCGACGTTACACGATTTGATTTCCCTGCATTCAGTCTTGGTCAGAACGGTGACACCACGGCAGCGCTTCCCGCGCCGCCTGAACCGATCTACCAGTTCAACGAACCGAAGACGGCGGACAAGCTTCCGGCGTACAGCGCGCCGAAGCCTTACAAGGTTGCGCAGGCAGATACGTCCATCAGTCGATCCAATCTTGGGCAGCCAGCGGATTCGGTTTACGAGATCCAGCCAAAGAGTCGGCCTGAACCTGTGCGCGTTCGCAAGTATCAACCAGAGCCACTGCCCACAGCATCGCGTGCCGTCGGGCGTTCAACTGTGGTTCAAAGCGGCGACACACTTTATGGCATTGCACGCCGAACGGGCGTCTCGGTTTCTAAGATCAAGTCTGCGAATAATCTGGTTGGGAGCAATATTCGCATCGGCCAGAAGTTGATCATTCCCGGTGTTGGCACTGCGACCAACCGGTATGAAAACACTTCGCGTTACGATGATCCGCAAACGACAGCGAGTGCAGGTGATCGTCTCCAGCTCGATCCACAACCTATCCGCCGCACACGTACGATTCCCACGTCTTCGGAGGGAACCTACAAGGTTCAACCCGGTGACTCACTTTACGGAATTGCACGCAAGACTGGTGTGAAAGCCAATACGATTGCTTCGGCGAACGGTATCACTGACCCGTCTCGGCTTGCGATCGGCCAAGTGCTGACAATCCCGGGTGGTGACAGTCGTGTTGGTCAAACTGCGACATACGAACGCCCGCTGACCCGCACACGTACCGTGACGACACCGAAGCCACGCAGAGTGGCCTCGCTCGACAAGTCAGCTGGATTTGGCGACGATACGCTTGAGCCTGCATCGCAGTTGAAGAAATCCACGCGTTTCCGTTGGCCAGTACGTGGGCGGATTGTTTCTCGCTTTGGCGGCAAGACACAAAGCGGGAACAATGACGGGATCAACCTCGCTGTACCGGAGGGCACATCGGTCAAGGCCGTTGAAGATGGTGTGATCGCCTATGCCGGTAGCGAACTGAAAGGCTACGGTCAGCTTCTTCTGGTTCGCCACGCTGATGATTGGGTTTCGGCCTATGGCCACAACTCGCGCCTGCTTGTGAAACGTGGCGACAAGGTGCGTCGCGGTCAGATCATTGCGAAAGCTGGACGAACCGGCTCCGTAGATCGCCCGCAGGTTCACTTTGAGCTCCGCAAGGGCTCCAAGCCGGTCGATCCGCTGAAGTACCTTGCACAAAACTAGCGTTTGCCAGATCTCGAACATATTGGGCGGTCCTTGCGGGCCGCCCTTTCTTGTTTGTTTTTCAATCCGTTTGCAACGGTTGCTCAAGACGCCCTGCCAGATCCTGCACAAATTGCCAGGCGACACGGCCGGAGCGGGAGCCACGCGTGGTGGACCACTCTAGGGCTTCGGCGTGCAAGATATCGGCTTCGATTTTCAAGCCGTGATGCGTCACGTATCCGTCGACCATTTCCAGATAATCGTCCTGGCTGCATTTGTGGAACCCGAGCCAGAGGCCGAACCTGTCAGAAAGCGATACCTTTTCCTCAACAGCTTCTGATGGATTGATCGCGGTTGATCGCTCGTTTTCCATCATGTCGCGTGGCATCAGGTGACGCCGGTTCGAGGTAGCGTAGAAGATCACGTTGTCGGGTCGCCCTTCGATCCCGCCTTCAAGCACAGCCTTCAGGGATTTGTAGGACGTATCGTCGTGGTCGAACGACAGGTCGTCGCAAAAAATGATGAAGCGATGCGCACTTTCGCGAATCAGACTGAGGCAATTCGGCAGGCTGTCGATGTCCTCGCGGTGGATCTCGACGAGTTTGAGCCGGGCTGTGTCGCTCCGTTTCTCGTTCACTTCGGCATGTGCGGCCTTCACAAGTGAACTTTTCCCCATGCCACGTGCGCCCCATAGCAGCGCATTGTTGGCTGGCAGGTTTTCTGCGAAACGACGCGTGTTGTCGAGGAGTTGGGTGCCCTGGTGGCCGATGCCCTTCAGTAGTGAAAGTGCGACACGGTTCACATGTGGTACGGGTTGGAACGTGTCAGGCTCGGTTTGCCAGACGAACGCATCTGCCTGATCGAAATCGACATCAGAAAGTCTGCTGGGCGTCATGCTTTCCAGGGCATTTGCGATACGGTTGAGTTGGTTCAGGATATCTGGATCGGTGCTCATATGCTTAAAGGCTCTTTCGAGGCCCAGGTCGGGCGGTTCCGGTCAATCTGACGGCTCTGGTGCCGCTTCTAATCAGACCAGGGGGCCGGGTGCAAACGGGCATCTCAAGATCGGGACGTACCCGAAAAGCCTAAAGTTCGGCAAATCGTGTGGCAGAACGTGCACAATGACCTTGTGCCAGCGGTTGCAAACCCCATGTGCGTGACTATAGTCGCGCGACTCTCCCAATGTTTGGTAGAATTCACGCGACGTTCGAATTGCTCGAACGCCTCTACGACCTCAGTTTCAAGGACCCGACGGCATGTTCATCACTCCGGCATATGCGCAAGGAGCAGGCGGCGGCAGCATTTTTGCAGATACGCTCCTGATCCCGATGATCCTGATCTTCGCGATCATGTATTTTCTGATCATTCGGCCGCAGCAGCAGAGGTTGAAGGCGCACCGTGCTATGGTTGAGAACGTGCGCCGCGGCGATGGTGTGGTGACGGCTGGTGGACTGATCGGCAAGGTCACCAAGGTGATTGACGAGACTGAGGTCCAGATCGAGATTGCAGATGGCGTGCGGGTGCGCGCCGTCAAGTCAACCTTGACGGACGTGCGCGCCAAGGGCGAGCCGGTCAAGGACACGCCCAAAAAAGACAAAACGTAAGATTGCGACCACTGCGTAACGCAACCGCAGAGAGGCAGACGATCCCATGCTTTATTTTTCTCCCTGGAAAACGGCGGCCATTGTCGCTACCTGCCTCCTCGGGCTGGTGTTTGCAGCCCCGAACCTTGTTTCCAAGGAAACGTTGAGAAGTCTGCCAGACTGGTTGCCGAAAAAGCAGCTCAGTCTTGGGTTGGACCTTCAAGGCGGTTCTTATCTTTTGCTACAATTGCCGGTGAATGAGCTTACGGATTTGGCGCTCAGTGATTTGGCGGATCAGGTACGTGGCACATTGAACAACGCCCGGATCAAGCGTCCGCAAGTGCGTGTGGTCGGCGAAGAGATCAAGATCACGCTGCGCGAAGCGGGCACGCAGGAGCAGGCGCTGACGGCGCTGCGCCCGTTGATACTGCCACTTAACCAGAACGTTTTGACCGGTCAGGGTGGCGTCAACATGGAGATTGATGCCGTCGGTGCCAATGGCATCTCCGTGAAGTTGACAGACCAGGCTGTGACGCAACGTGTGAACAGTGTGATGTCGGCAGCAATTGAAACCATCCGCAAGCGTGTTGATGGTCTTGGAGTGACTGAGCCGACCATTCAGCGGCAGGGTAAGGACCGGATCCTTGTTCAGGCCCCTGGCGCCGATGACCCTGAAGCGCTCAAAGCTCTCATTGGTAACCCTGCTGTCATGAATTTTCATGATGTACATCGTTCGATGACCGCGTCCGAGGCACAGCAGATACGTGTGCCGCCGCGTTACTTTCTTGCCCCCGATCAGGAGAGTGGCGGGCAATTGCTGCTACTCAAACGTCCGATCGTGAAGGGGGAATCCCTGGTCGATTCACAGCCGTCGTTCGATGAAAACAACCAGCCTGCTGTCTTGTTCAGTTTCAACTCTGCCGGCGCGCGCAAGTTTGCGAAACATACGGTGGAGAATATCGGACGACCGTTTGCCATTGTGATCGATGGCAAGGTGATATCTGCGCCGCGCATCATCTCTGCGATCCCGACCGGGTCCGGACAAATTACCGGGAACTTTACGGTTGAGCGTGCGAACATCCTGTCGATCCAGTTGCGTTCCGGTTCGCTGCCGGTGAAGCCCGAGATTATTCAGGAAGCGTCCGTTGGTCCGACATTGGGTGCGGACTCGGTTGCCGGCGGTTTGAGGGCGGGGTTGATCGGGCTTTGCGGCGTTCTGGTTTTCATGCTTATTGCCTACGGCTTCTTCGGAATTTTCGCCAACATCGCGTTGATGGCGAATATTGCGATGCTGATGGGGGCGTTGTCGCTTTTGCAGGCGACGTTGACCTTGCCAGGTATTGCCGGGATCGTTTTGACGGTAGGTATGGCGGTGGATGCCAACGTGCTGATTTTCGAACGAATCCGCGAGGAATTGCGCAATGGCAAGAACGCTGTCGTTGCGATTGAGTCCGGCTACCAACGAGCGCTCGGCACGATCCTTGATGCAAACATCACCACGTTCATTGCAGCCATCGTGCTTTTCTGGCTCGGTTCCGGGCCGATCCGCGGGTTTGCGGTGACACTCTCGATCGGCATCCTGACATCGGTCTTTACGGCATTCGTCGTGACGCGGCTCATGGTGTCCTGGTGGCTCTCACGACAGCAACGCGGTTCCGTTGCGATCCCAATTTAAGCTAGGAAACTGATCATGGCTTTTCGCGGTCTGGATTTTCTTCCGCACGATACCCGCTTCGGTTTCGTCCGTTTTCGCACCATCGCTATGCTGGTGTCAGGGTTGCTGATGCTGGCTTCGCTTGGACTGTTTGCAGCGCAAGGGTTGAACTACGGCATCGATTTTGTCGGCGGAACCGTCATCGAAAAACGCAGTAAGGACGGCCCGGCAAATATTGCCGAAATACGCAACAAGCTGACCGGATTGAACCTTGGCGACATTCAGGTACAGCAGTTCGGTAAACCGGAAGACGTGCTGATCCGCATTGAATTGCAGGAGGGTGGTGAGAAGGCACAGCAGGAAGTTGCCAAGAAGGTGCGTACGCTGCTCGGCGACACCATGGAAGAGCGTCGCGTCGAGGTTATCGGACCAACCGTATCGGCTGAATTGAAACGCGACGGGGCAATTGCCGTCATTGTCGCGATCATCTGTGTGCTGCTCTACATCTGGTTCCGGTTTGAATGGCAATTTTCAGCGGGTGCCATTGCTGCACTGATTCATGACGTTGTTCTTACAATCGGGATGTTTTCGCTGACGGGGCTTGAGTTCAACCTGTCCACAATCGCAGCCCTTCTGACGATCGTTGGTTACTCGCTGAACGATACGGTTGTCGTGTACGACCGCATTCGAGAAAATCTGCGCAAGTACAAGAAGATGCCGCTGGCGGAATTGCTTGATGTGTCCATCAACGAAACCTTGTCGCGCACGATCCTGACATCGGTCACGACTTTGATCGCACTGATTTCGCTCTATGTGTTCGGTACCGAAGTGATCAAGGGCTTCACGTTTGCGATGATCTGGGGTGTTCTGGTCGGAACGTACTCCTCGATCTTCATTGCAGCGCCCTTGCTACTGATCTTCGGTGTCACACGCGAGTGGGGTGCCGGGGCGACGAGCAAGACCAAGCAGGATGCGGTCAGTAACGCCTGATTGAGACGGCAGGCTGTCCGGCCTGCCGATCATCTTCCGGAGCCCTGAACAATCATGTCGGTGGCAGCGTATCCCGAGCAGGTTCCAATCGATGCTTATGGCAACGGCGGTTTCCGCTTCGCCAGTATGAGCCATCGCGGATCACTGTTGTTGATGCCTGCGGGCATCTTCGAGTGGGAGCCAGTGGATGCATCGAATTTGTCCGAAGATAATTTCGCACCGGTGTTCGATAGTGGGCAAGCAATCGAATTCCTGATGCTGGGCACGGGGCCAACGCAGATTTTTCCATCCTCCGCGCTACGTGCCACGTTCGCCGAACGCGGGATCGGTCTTGAGGTCATGGATACGGGGGCCGCATGTCGAGCCTATAATGTCCTTTTGATTGAACAGCGTGCGTTTGCCGCAGCCGTGATTGCCGTTGACTGAGATGTCACTCCCCGATCACCCCATGCCCCTGACCAATGAGGTTCGTCAGATTGCCCGGAACTGGAATTTCGACAGTTATCTTGCCGCCACACTTGCGCCGACCAATGTGCAGGGTGATTTGATCGCACTTGCAGCTTTTGTAGGCGATCTTGAGCGTATACGAGCTACGGTGAGCGAGCCCGCGTTGGCGCAGATCCGCGTCCAGTGGTGGCGTGATGAGTTGCAGCGCATTGCGCGCGACGCGATGTCCGATCACCCCATTGGCAAAACGGTTCTTGCGGCCATCACGCGACATGATCTGCCGGAGGGACTGTTGATCGGCATTGCTGATGCTATTGCAGATCAGCTGAGTGAACCCAGGTTTTCTGACGATCATCTGTTGGGTGTCTGGATAACCAAGCGTCACGCCGCGCCATTCGAGTTGGCGATGCGCTGCCTTGGCCTCTCCCTTGATTCCAGGATTGTTCATCAGGCAGGGCGGGCATGTGGGTTCGCGGCGCTTGTGAAGCAGGCGCGAGCAGGCGTTGATCTGAATGATGCTTTTGGCATCGTTCTGACAGAAGAAGAGCTGATTTCTCGTGTAATGACGGCTTCGGTGGACGTGGGGGCAGAGCTGGCAAAGCAGCCACGGCGTAAGCGTGTGGCTTATCTACCGGTATGTCTGACGCGCCACGACGTGCGTGATGGCAAAGCGCCACCGGAACGGTTTGAACGGGTGTGGCGCACCGCATTGGCTTATTGGTTGGGGCGGTTTTAGCTTCGCTTGTTCACATCACGAGCATAGATCTTCACACAATCGCACCATTTGCCCCTGAGACCATGGCACAATGAATTTTGCGACGAGTTCTGAAATTCACATACGGGAGCGGGTGATATGAAGCGGGTGAGTTTCAACGTATCTCTTTTGGCATTGCTTGGCCTGGTGATAGCTGACGGACGTGCTGCGATAGCGCAGGATTTTTCGTCTGACTCCTTAAGGAGTGTGGTGCCAACGATAACGTGGCGAGTGACGAATTCGTTTCGTTTTTTTACCGATCCCAAGCTGACTGCCATGCATCGCCGAGTTTATGAACGACTTGACGAAACTGCACGCAATACTCCCGTTTTAGCGGTCGAGCAGGAACTCTCGGCGCGATATCGCAAGGGGTGGGCCGCGGAGGCATTCGATAAAACGTGCTGGTTGCCGCGCAAGCATCTTCATGGCCGGTGCCGCAATAACAATCCGTATATCAAACCGCGGTATCATGGTGTGACACTGCGAGTGGAAAGTGCACGTCAGTTCGATGACGATTGCGTCTGGTCTGTAACACCGTTGCGCAAGTCGGATCGTAAATTCCGCAAGCGTGGGCATACGGCATTCTGCGATGATGATGTCCAGTTCGAGATTCCCTACCCTGGTGGTGCGCGTGTCGTGGTGCGCATGCCAGACGGTCGCTCGATAAAGAAAAAGGTCCTCGTGAAGGATGTTTTTGTGGTTGGCATTGGTGATAGTTTTGGGTCGGGGGAAGGAAATCCGGATCGACCGGTGCGCCTTTCGGATGAACGCGCTGGTTCATACGGGCTTGCTCCGGGCGATCGCGCAATGGACGGCTATCCGACGCGGGCAGGGTCGTGGACCGGGTTTGGAGACCGCGCATTTGCCGAGAATGGCCCCCGCTGGCTTGGTCAGGCGTGCCACCGATCACTTTACTCCCATCAGACACGGGTCGCGCTGCAACTTGCGATTGAGGAACCGCACCGGGCTGTAACGTATGCGCATTTTTCCTGCGCCGGTGCCGAGATTACCAGTGGTTTATTCGTCAAGTACAAGGGCAACGAGTGGGTTCCTGATCCACCGCGTGTGCCGCAAATCAGTGCGGTCGCGGAAGCGCAGTGTGGAACGACTGAGGCCCCTGAAACAAATTATCCGGTTGCCTACACGATCCAAGATCAACTGCCGGTGCTGCGCGATATGTTCCTGAAGAAATGCCCACGCAAACGCGCTCGGCGGATTGACCTGCTTCTGGTGTCAGTTGGCGGGAACGATGTCGGCTTTTCAAAACTTGTGGCGAACGCTGTGCTCGCGAACAAATCCACCCTCCAGAAACTCAGTGGTTGGGTTGGTGGTGTGTTTGGGCCGCGTGAGGCGGCACCGTATATCAAGGAATTGGCCATACGCTACAAGGCGCTGAACCGGGCAATCCACGGACTGCTTCATGTGCCGTGGAGCCAATCGGACAGGGTGATCCTGACGGGATATCCGCCGATGGCGATCGTCGACGAGTCTGGTCGTGTTTGTCCGGACGGGCGCGCCGGCATGGGTGTGTTCCCCGATTTCCGTTTGGACGCGGGTAAAGTCCGGCAGGGCGAAGATGTGGCTGCCAGTCTGAACAAGACTATGAAACGTGCCGCACGACGTTACAAATGGTCATACGTGGATGCGCACCGAAAGATGTTCGTAGGTCACGGTTTATGCGCGGATGGAAATGTGATCCTGGCCGATACGGGGCCGTTTGGAAGCAACGCGGATGATGTACGCATTCCCCGCATGGTGGATGGTCGGTGGGAGCCATTCCCCCCATCGGCGTACCGTCCGTATGCTTCACGTGGGCGATGGTTCCGCACTCCGAACGATGCTTATCTGACAGCACATTATCATGTTACCACGCTGATTGCTCGCAAGGTGCTGAATGCACAAAAACTGCGATGGTTCCAGGTCGTGCTCGCAAGTACATATTCAGGAGCGTTTCATCCGACCGCTGAGGGGCATGCGGCGATTGCAGATGCGGTTATGCCAACGGCGCGCAAGGTTTTGCGCAAGTACGGGAAGTAGCAGATGAGTGATGCCGCGACAGGTTTCTCCGGGCAAATCAGGAGCGCCCTTCTGCCGCGTCTGGGTGAGGCGTTGTCCCGTTTCCCTCTCGCGATTGCTGGTGCCGCGCTGCTCACTGTCTTCCTGATTCTCGTGACGGAAGATTATCGAGGTTGGCAAGGGGACGTTGATTTTGTTCTGCGTATCGTGGGCACGCTGACATGTGGTGCGCTGTGGTCTGTCAGCATGGTTCTGTTCGCGGAGGCGAATGGCAAAGCTTCAGGCTTCGGACACGCTCTCGGTGCGGTGGGTGCCGTGGTTGCCGGTTTGATCTTCTGGTTTCACAGAGAGATCGACCTTGTTGAGTACGGTCTTGCGACAGCGCTGATCGTTCTTGTCGGACTTGCCCCGTACCTGTTGCGTGCACGAGATAACCGGGCATTCTGGGAGTTCAACCACGATCTCTGGATCGGTGCCGCGTTTGCCCTGATCGCCGGTGTTCTGCTTGCAGGCGGTGTGTCTGCGACGCTGGCGACGCTTGAGTATCTGTTCAAGATCGATATTCGCAAAGAGACATGGCCTGAAGTCTGGATGGTTGCGCTCACGTTTGTCGCCCCCCTCTACTGGCTGAATACAATCCCGAAGCGCTTTGATGCTCAGGTCGTGGAGGGAAATCAGAAGGATGCAGAACTGACCACGCGTTTGATCACGGTGTTGGCGAAGTTCATTCTGGTGCCGCTGCTGCTGATCTACACGGTGATCCTCTATGTTTATGCCGTGAAGATCGGGATCGGATGGGAGCTGCCGCGTGGCAAACTCGGTTACATGGTGTCGGCGTTTGGCGTTATCGGCGTCGTGACAGCACTGCTGGTGTTTCCGTCGCGGGATCATGCCGGAGCACTGGTGCGGTTTTTCTGGCAGCACTGGTTCTGGTTGACGCTTGTTCCACTCGGCCTTCTGTTCCTTGGTGTCATTCGTCGGATCAGTGATTATGGCCTGACACAGGAGCGCTATCATCTGGTTCTTCTTGGCGTGTGGTTGCTCGCCGTTGTTGTGCTGTTCGGTCTTCGGTTTCTGGCGCGGGATTTGAGGATCATCCCTGCGACTTTTGCAGGGCTACTGGCCCTCACCTCTGTCGGCCCGTGGAGTCTTGAAGGCCTGCCGTTGCGGCTGCTGGTGTCAGAGTTGCGGGACCTTCTGGCCGCGGAGGGCAGTCTCGACAGCAACGGCGTGATCAAGGCCAAGGCAGAATTGCCGACGAAACGTGACCGCAAGGTTCAACAACGCATGTCGAGTATCGTGAAGTATCTTCGGCGGCAGAACCGCCTTGACCAAGTACGGTCTTTACTCGGGAATGATGCAGATACGGTGCTTGGCACATTTTCCAGTGAACGCGCACGTCGTGCAGGCGTTTATAAATCCTATAAATCTGTGATGTCTCGCTTTGTGATTCCGACCCATCAATCAGGTCCTCGTGATATGCGGCATATCAGTTTCAATACCATTCGACCGAAGCGGATTGAGTTCGCCAGTTCTTCTGCGCTGTTTGGACCGGTGCGACTTTACAAAACGCAGGACAAGGACGGGAAAAATATTTTCCGGGGGCGTGACGATGAAATGAATGCTGTCTTTGCAGACAACATCTTACGTTTGACCTACAAGGGGGACAATCTTGGTCGGTATGATTTGAAGCCGGTTGCGGAGATGCTCGAGAAGGTAAATGGTGCAAACAATCGCAGTGCAGTTGTTGTGGATCCGATTTCAGGATCGGGACGCTCGCAGATTGTCGTCACAAAGTTTTATGGGCAGTTCAACGGGGATGATAAGTTGACACTCAACAATCTCGGGCTCTGGATCACTCTGCCGGAGGTCGAGTGAGTTTCAAAGCCTGCGTTTGATCCGTTACTCTGCAGCTTCCGCTCGGTCCGGCATCAGCCACGCATCAAAATCCCGCAGCGCGCGGGCGGCAAGGTCTTGTTTGCGGGCGCGGGTTTTTTCTTTTCCCTTGAGACGTTTGCCGTTGCGTTCCTTTGGCGTTTCAATTTCGGGGAACAGGCCGAAGTTCACGTTCATGGGCTGGAACGTCTTGCTGTCGCGCGCTTCGCCTGCAATGTGGCCGCCGGTGATGTGGTCGAGCAGAGACCCGAATGCTGTTGTCGAAGGCGGGGCGGGAAGCGTGCGGCCTTCGCGTTCCGCTGCTGCAAATCGCCCGGCCAGTAGTCCCATCGCCGCGGATTCCACATACCCTTCGACACCGGTAATCTGTCCAGCGAAACGGAGGCGCGGATCGGCCTTCATGCGCAGTTCGCGATCGAGAAGCTTCGGGCTGTTCAGAAACGTGTTGCGGTGAATGCCACCGAGGCGCGCGAATTCTGCATGTTGCAGCCCCGGAATCGAGCGCAGGACTTCGACCTGTGCACCGTATTTCATCTTGGTCTGGAACCCGACCATGTTCCACAACGTTCCAAGCGCGTTGTCCTGGCGCAATTGTACGATGGCCCAGGCTTTTTCATCCGGTTTGTGCGCGTTTGTCAGGCCGACCGGTTTCATTGGACCGTGACGTAATGTTTCGCGCCCACGCGCTGCCATGACTTCAATCGGCAAACACCCGTCGAAGTAAGGTGTGTTCTTTTCCCATTCCTTGAACTCGGTCACTTCGGCAGTCAGCAACGCATCGATGAAGGCGTCGTATTGTGCCTTGTCCATTGGGCAGTTCAGATAATCTGCACCCGTGCCACCTGGTCCGGCCTTGTCGTAGCGAGATTGAAACCATGCGGTGTCCATGTCGACGCTGTCGCGATGAATAATTGGCGCAATTGCATCGAAGAACGCGAGATCGTTCTCACCGGATAATTCGGCAATAGCGCTCGATAGTGCAGGTGAGGTGAGCGGTCCGGTCGCCACAATTACGGATGTCCACTCGGCGGGGGGGAGGCCCACGACCTCAGCTCGGTCCAGAGTGATGAGTGGGTGGTTCTCGATCGCCTCTGTTACATACTGACTGAACAGGTTGCGATCTACGGCTAGAGCGCCGCCTGCTGGCAATTTGGCCTTGTCGGCGGAGCGCATGATCAGTGAACCACCACGGCGCATTTCCTCGTGCAGCACACCGACGGCGTTGTTCTCGGCGTCGTCCGAGCGAAACGAATTCGAGCAGACCATCTCGGCCAGTCCGTCCGTCTCATGGGCTTCTGTCGCGACGTGGGGGCGCATCTCGTGCAGCACCACGGCATGCCCCGCTTCTGCGAGTTGCCACGCGGCTTCACTGCCTGCGAGGCCGCCTCCGATGACATGAACAGGGGTCGTATTGTCGTGTCCTGTGGACATCTGCGCTCCAGTCGTCGCCCAATGCGTGGGCATTGTTGTTTACCGGTGTCAGTGCAACCGAAATAGGCCATGCCGCTACGCATGTGCGTTGTCGGGCAGCATGGAATCGCCCTAGCGCCTTTGGCATGATGAACGTGTTTCGCCAGCGCTGCAGCGGCTCCATTGGTCGTGCCCTTCTCTTAGCGGGTGTGGCCTGCATTCTCAACGCCTGTACGTACGAGCGGAATGGCCCGGTCGTGCATCATTTCCGTGACGTGAAGTCAGAGGAGCCGCGGGGCAACCGGATCACCGTGTGCCACGGCTATGGCTGCCAGAACCAGACCCGCGTCCGGCTGACGAAGGGCGATGTGGCGGCGATCGCGAAGGTGATGCGCAAGACCAAGAAGAAGGACACGCCGCATGAGGAACGCCGTGCTGTGGCCTACGCCGTCTCCTGGCTCGAAAAGCACATCGGCAAGAAAGTTGGCACGTCGAACGACCGGCCCGGTATGGACTATGCCGGATCCGGTGATCCCGGCCAGCAGGACTGCGTCGACGAGGCGACCAACACGACCAGCTACCTGCTTGTTCTGCAGCACAATGGATTGCTTAAGCACCACAAGGTGGGCACGCCCTTCTCCAAGGGGAACGTGTTGATCGGCGGTATTTCGCAATGGCCACACTGGGCTGCGGTGCTTACGGAGAACGAGGGTGGCCAGCGCTATGCTGTTGATAGCTGGATCTACGAGAATGGTGAGAATCCGGCGATCGTGAAAGCCGAGAACTGGTACATCAAGGATCTCAACAGCTTACCGAAACCGATCACCTGATCGCGGGCAGATCGCCAGGGCTGATGCCCCGATCCCGGTTGAAATTGTTACACGAAACCGGTCCAATGCCTCCAACGCATCATGCTGAGGGGAGAGACGCATGGACCTGTTGATGAACCTGTTGCTCAACGTGTTCGAGTTTCTCGGCATCGAGCACGCGAACCAGATCATCATCTTCATCATGGTCATGGGGCTTGGACTGATGTTCAAGCTTGGCGACATGGCGCGCTGGGTGATCGGCGTATTTCTGGTGATCATGGGCGTATCTCTGGTCACCGCAGTCTACCAGTTGAGCTACGATGCACGTGCGCAATGTGTCTATGTGTAC
>CALHAX010000043.1 GCA_937931785.1 uncultured Hyphomicrobiaceae bacterium
GGCACCGCCATCAATGCCTCGTCCCAATCAGGCTGAAACCCCAGAATGGGCACGCCATCCGGCAACTGCGGGTTGAACAAGCGGTTGTGCCAGAGCGTAGCTTGGTAAATGCCGCTATCCGGCGAGAGCGCGCGCGCGCGACATGGCAAACGAAACGACTGGCTGAACTGACTGAATTCCAGCACACACGTCGGTGTGTTGATCAACTGTTTGGCCACCTCCGAGTGCGGAGCGAACACTGCCGTAAGTTCATCGCGAAAGCCGGTTGAGACCTGGAAATGCGTCGACTGCAGGTATGTCAGCCCCTTTTCCATGACCTCGCGCCGATCATGGGTCTTGCGAACTTGATGCTTGAAAAACGTTGTGCTTTCAAAGGGATGGCGTGGAACAATCAATGTGATCATCCGTTCCATCAGCACGCTTGCGTCGGTGGTCAGCACACGTGGCATCATGCCTTGCGATGGGCGTCCCTCGTCGTTTCGCATCGCCTGTTGGCGCACACGGCACTGCCAGCCAATGAAGGCATCCTGAATATCTGCTGCCGGTGCGGCACGTAACGTCTCGGGCACGATCGTCATTCTCCTCAAAACAGGTTCAGCATTCTAACGTGTTCTACGTCCACACAACAGGAATTGGTCCACAATTGGATTGGATTGGTTGCATTTGCAGACCATTCTGCCAAACTGTCGCAGTTCTGCGGATACAATCAGTCGCAGTCTATTGTCATGTGGGGGGGCCACGTCTTTTGTTCCTGAAAGTCACTCGGCTTTTGAGGCAGCACATTATGAAGATGCGATGAGGTCACGCTCAGTCTTATGCTGCCCCTAAAGCATGAGGGTTCGGGGCAATCGCAACGCGGAGCAAATAAAACAGGGAGAAGAAAAGAAAATGGAAGAACAACTTGCAAAGCTTGTCGCGGAGGTCGCGCAGCTGAGAAAGGATTATGACGCCAGCAATACGGCGTTCACGGAGATGTACTACTATCTCACGATCCCACTCATGGTGCTGATTCATGCCGGTTTCCTGGCGTATGAGATGGGTGCCACGAGAACAAAGAACGTTCTGGCATCAGGGATTAAAAATATCCTTGCCTTCGCTTTCATGGTGCCGACGTTCTATTACTTCGGCTGGTTTGTGTACTGGGCATTCCCAACGGGATTCTCGATGACACCCGGACCTAGCGAAATCAGTGGCTGGGCATATGCTGTTGGTGCTGCCAATCCGATTGGTGAGGTCATGGGGCCAAGCCTCGCGGACCAGGCAACAGGTGTGTTCTGGGGCGCCTTTACTCTCTTCGCGGCCACAACCGCTTCGATTGCTTCAGGTGCATTGATTGAGCGCATTCGCGTTGTTGCGTTTGTCATTCTTGCCATTGTGCTGGGCAGCTTTGCCTGGGTCCTCGCTGCGGCTTGGGGCTGGCACGCTGATGGCTGGTTGGTCACAGGCTGGGGGTATCACGACTTTGGCGCTGCTGGGCTTGTTCACGCCGTTGCAGGTTTCTTTGCCCTTGGTGTCTTGATCAACCTCGGACCACGGATCGGCAAATTCAATGCGGATGGGTCTGCCAACCACATTGCCGGTCACAACATGCCACTCACCTTGATCGGTTTGATGCTGATTATTGCAGGCTTCTGGGGGTTCCTGATGGCCTGTGTTCTGGTGCCGGGGGAATCCTGGTCCTGGAATGCGGTTGAGTATACCAACATCTATGGCACACCGATCACTCTGTCCGCATTGACCTTCAACATCCTGATGGGTTTTGCTGGTGGGATCATTGGTGCGTGGATGGTGACGCGCGATCCGTTCTGGATGATGTCCGGCGCTCTTGGCGGGATCATCTCCTGTGCCTCCGGTCTCGACCTCTGGTGGCCGCCACTGGCATTCGCGGTTGGCTTCATCGGAGCCTGCATGATGCCCGCATCGTATCGCTTCTTCGAAAAACTCGGAATCGATGATGCGGTTGGAGCTGTGACCGTTCACGGGACGCTTGGTCTCTGGGGTGTCATTTCGGTTGGTATTTTTGCCATCGGATACCCTGCGTTGTCCGGCGACGCTGGCGTTGCGACCATCAGCTTCATGGGGCAGCTCGTTGGTGCCATTGTGATGTTCCTGGTCGGTTTTGTGCCTGGCTATGTCGTGTCATTGATCCTGAAAATGATGGGCGTCCTGCGCGTCGGCGAAGCGGCAGAACTTGCCGGTCTCGACCCGACCAAAGTGCCATCGTCGGCTTATCCGGAAGGCATCTCGCCCTCCGCAGTTCCGGCTGAATAAGACAACCGGACGTGGCGTTACCTAAATTGAGTGACGGCACGTCCTGCAACTTTGGTTTTCAGATGTTTGGCTGGCTTCAACCCGATTGGAGCCACCTTGAAAAGGAGAACAATCATGGGATCACCCTTGAAAGAAGCCACCTGGAATGGTGTTGAAGGTGCCTACTATACAGGTGCAGGCGGCGGGATGGAGATCATCTGGCTTGGTGTTTCGATTGCGATGTGTGTTGTCGCCCTTTGGGTTGGCGGACGTCACGAATCCGAAGCCTACAAACGCAAGCAGGCAGAGTAGGATCTTGCGCGCGTATTTCAGATGGTAGACTCGTTGCCATCTGAAAGTTTGAAAAAAAGAAAGGGGCGCTCCAGACGGGCGTCCCTTTTTTACTTCTACCTGAGGGAGTTCATTTCATATTCAGGTGAAGTATTGTGTTGTGGGACAACAATATTCATTGAACCGAAGGCACATCCCCGGCGTCATACGTTCAATGCAATCGTGAAAGGTCCCCAACCATGTCTTCCAAATTTGCACTTTCGACGTTCATGGCCGCAGCGCCGCTTCTTCTTGCTGCCGGAATTCTGACCAGTGGCACCGAACCTGCCAAGGCGTGTGGATGTTGTGGCACATATCAAGTAACCGGCGTCGCTTACAACGACGTGCTGAACATCCGCTCCGGCCCCAGCGTGAAATACCGCATCGTCGGATCGATCCCACCCGGGTCGGCCTGTGTCGTCCGCACCGGTCCGCGTCGCGGTAAATGGGTCAAGGTGTCCTATGCTTTCGAGAAGGGCTGGGTGAACAGTCGTTACCTGCGTTGGAAAAAATAGATCTGTCGACATTGGGAGGCGTGGTTGATCAGAACCGCTCGACCCATGGCCGAAGTTCAATTTCCCAGGTCCACGCGGATCGTGGTTGTTTGAGGACGTGCATGTAACTCTCCGCGATCGCGTCCGGATCCAGCATGCTATCCGGGTTTTCCGGTGCTGCAATCCGTTCTGGACGATCAGGATTGTTTACGCCGCCATCAATCACGAAATGAGCGACGTGGATGCCCTGCGGTCCAAGTTCGCGTGCCATCGATTGAGCAAGGCCTCGCAATGCGAACTTGCCCATCGCAAACGGTGCGGATTGCGCATACCCTTTCACGCTGGCCGATGCTCCGGTGAAGAGAATATTTCCAGCCCCTCGTGGTACCATTCGTTGTGCCGCATGCTGGGCGACAAGAAACCCGCCATACGCTGTCACCATCAGTGCTTTGCGCGTGCGCTCAGGATCAAGATCAAGAAACGGGCCACGTTCGCGAAAACTCGGGTTGTACAGCACGACGTCGAGGTCGTGCCCCCTGGCGTCCAGATTGTGGAATGTCTCAACAATTTGCCTGGGCTCCAAAACGTCACATGCCAATGCGGCTCCGCCGATCTGCTCGACGAGTTCCGAGAGTTTGTCCGTATCCCGGGCTGCGAGCGTGACATGATAACCGTCCGCTGCGAGTTTCCGTGCGAACGATGCACTGATGCCTGATCCTGCTCCAACGATAAGCGCTGATTTTTTCATGAACGTTTCCCTCTCGCGGCAAAACCTGAACACGGCAACGTGACTCGTGGCCATCTATAAAATCCGGGACATTTCTCATATTGCGAGCACGTGTAATAGCAAATCCAATTTTCTGTGAGCCCACTATGTCCCACGATGACCGCCATCTCCAGATCAGCCTTTTGTTGATCCGCCTTTCCCTCGCTGCCTTTTTGGCCGTCTGGGCGTTGAAGAAGATTGTTACGCCGGCTGCGGGACAGGGAATCTTCGAGAAATTCTACATGACCACCCCATCTGGTACGATGATCCTGATCGTCGGTGCCTTGCAACTCACGTTGATCCTCGCGTTTGCGCTTGGGGCGTTCAAGTTCTGGACCTATGGCGCGGCCATGCTCATGCACGGGGCCGGAACGCTCACAACGCTTGGTGTGCTTGCGCAACCCTTTCAGTCCGTCAATGCACTCTTCTGGGCAGCAGTGCCTACGCTTGCGGCAATGATTGCCTTGTTCTTGCTGAGAGATAGGGACCGAATGTTTTCGGTTCACTGATCAGCAAAAATCAAGCACGCGGGTGCGCACTTTCGTAAACCGACAACAAGCGATCTCGATCCACTTCGGTGTAAACCTGCGTCGTCGATAGACTGGCGTGACCGAGCAATTCCTGGATCTGACGCAGATCAGCACCGGCACTTAGAAGATGTGTGGCAAAGGAATGACGTAACGCGTGTGGTGTTGCCGTGTCGGGCAATCCCAATCTCTCCCGCAATTTCTTCATCAGCAACTGTATGATACGTGGGCTGAGTACGCCTCCCTTGGCGCCCAGGAACAGGGCGCTGTCCGCATCCTGCGGAAAAGGGCAGAGAATGATGTAACGCCGCAATGCTTCGCGTGTGACCGGGAGAATTGGAACAATACGCTCTTTTTCTCCTTTGCCGACGATTCTGATTGTTTCACGATCCCCGGTTGGTGCCTGTGCTACTGTCAAGCCTAGAGCTTCAGATATCCTGAGGCCGGCGCCGTACAGCAGTGTTAGAACGGCAATGTCACGCGCGGCGATCCAGTCGATGGCATCGACGTCACCAGTGCCGACAAGGTTGATGGCTTTTTCCTCTGTCAGTGGTTTGGGCACACTGTGTGGAATTTTGGGTAGGGCAACGGACAAGATTGCCTTGTTGGCTGCAATGCCGCGCTTGTCGAGGAATTTATAGAACATTCGCAGCGCCGACATGGAGCGTGCGAGACTGCGCCCGGACGTACCTTCCTTGCGGCGTGCGGCCATAAACCCCCGGAAGTCGCGTGGCCTGGCATTCGCAACGTCAGACAGCGTTGCGGGGAATTTGCGGTCCGCTGTGAGATAGCTGCGGAACTGCGCAAGGTCTCGTGCGTAGGCTTCATGGGTCTTTTCTGCCAAACCTCGATCGGAAGAAATATATGACAACCAATCTGCGATAGCCGCGTCGAGGTCTCCTGCAATCGCAAGGTCCTCATGGCCGCATGAACGCAATTTTCTGATTAGTGAAAGCATGAGAAGACGTTGCCGCCCAGTGGTTAACGAAACATTAACCTGACGGTCTTTCACAGTATACAGGAGCTGAAATACTAATGCTCAGCAGAAGGGGTATTCTGCGACGCCCTGCCCCGATATTTTATGTTCCCCATCCAGATCTCTGCCGCAATCGGGACCGTACCCTTTGCATGCGTCCTGATCCGAGATGGATGAGGGGCGCGCCAACAGAGCAACTCAAAGGAGTTCGTCATGAACATTCTGAAGAGATTTCTGGTTATTGCCTTTTTTGCCCTCCCCGTGGGTGCGGGGCTGAGCCTGGTGCAGGCATCACAGAAGGACGTCGTACAAACGGCGGCTGATGCCGGGCAGTTCAACACGCTTATTACAGCCGTCAAAGCGGCAGGTCTTGAGGATACCCTCAGAGGATCGGGCCCGTTCACGATCTTTGCTCCGACAGACGAGGCCTTCGCAAAGCTTCCTGCCGGTACACTTGAGGATCTTCTGAAACCTGAGAACAAGGAACAGCTTGTCGCAATCCTTTCGTACCACGTGGTACCCGGGAAAGTGATGTCTGCTGACCTGGTTGGGACATCAACGACCGCTGCAACGGTGCAGGGGCAGAATCTCAACATCGATGCCAGCAATGGTGTGAAGGTGAACGAAGCCAATGTCACAACCGCTGATGTTGTCGCGTCAAATGGCGTTGTGCATGTGATCGATACTGTCATTATGCCGAAACTCTAATCGGATAAAATTTCGATTGAGAGGGAGTCGGGCGGCGTTTGTCGCCCGACTTTTTTGTCACAATGCGTCCGCAGTGCTGATGCCACCTTATCGTTTCAACGGAAGACCGGTTCAGCGCGTGGTGAGTGCAAGACCTATAGCGCGTCTGATTCAAATGGACTCATGACGCGATGGTCCAAGTCGTTCCACTGGCATCTCGGTGTCTCCAATTAAGTCGGACACACACCCTAAAGCCCCAGAGCTCGGTAACTCGCGGCCACACGCTCAATCGCTACGAGGTAGGCGGCTGTTCGCAAATCTGGAACATCGGCGCGTGCGTGCCACACCTCGCGCATGGCCTGATAAGCAACGCGCATTGTGTCATCCAATCCAGACCTTACAAGCGTCAGTTCATCGGCACCTTTTGTATATTGCTCGCGAAATTCCGGAGAGAACTCTTTTCCAGTCATGCGTTCCATTTCATCAATGAGGGCCTGATGGCTTCGCTCATCTGCGCGACGTTGCATGCGACCGAAACGAATATGCGAAAGGTTTTTCACCCACTCAAAATACGACACCGTTACGCCGCCTGCGTTTGCATACATGTCGGGGATGATGATGACGCCCTTCTTCTGCAGAATGTCATCAGCCCCTGCGGTGATTGGACCGTTGGCTGCTTCTATGATGAGTGGTGCCTTGATGGCATCTGCATTGTTTCGATCAATCACGCCTTCCAGGGCAGCAGGTATAAGAATATCGCAGTCATTCGCTAGAATTGAACGGCCATCAGAGGTGTATGTGCCGTTGCTGAACCCTTTTACTCCTCCCGTATCGGCGACATGTTGCTTGACGGCTTCGACATCGAGACCGGCCTCGTTGGAGATGGCACCGTCACGTTCAATGATGCCGGTAATCTTGCATTTATCTTCCTCGTGAAGGAACTTCGCGGCGTGATATCCAACGTTGCCAAGCCCTTGGACAATGACCCGCTTTCCAGCCAACCCGTCAGAAAGACCTGATAGAGCGACGTCTTCTGGATGGCGGAAGAACTCCTGTAATGCATACTGCACGCCCCGACCTGTGGCTTCGACGCGTCCTGCTATACCACCGCTTTGCCGCGGTTTTCCGGTGACGCAGGCTTTTGCATCGATGTCTGTCGTATTCATCCGTGCGTACTGATCCGCAATCCAGGCCATCTCGCGCTCACCAGTGCCCATGTCGGGGGCTGGAACATTTTGTGATGGGCTGATGAGATCGCGCTTGATCAATTCATAGGCGAAGCGCCGTGTGATGGATTCCAGTTCGTGCTCGTTCCACTCGGAAGGATCAATGCGCAGACCTCCCTTGGATCCGCCGTAGGGGACCTCAACGATCGCGCATTTGTATGTCATCAGCGCTGCGAGCGCTTCAACCTCATCCTGATGCACATTGAACGCATATCGAATACCGCCCTTCACGGGTTCCATGTGTTCGGAATGGACGGAACGATATCCGGTGAACGTATGGATTGCGCCGCGCAGTCGAACACCAAATCGCACTGTATAGGTCGAATTACAGAGTCTTATTTTTTCTTCCAAACCCGGACCAAGGTCAAGCAGAGCCGCAGCTCGACCGAACATGATATCGACGTTCTCACGAAAGGTTGGTTCGCGATCGGCGATGGCATCGCTGGCTGTATCAGACATCGGCATTCACCTCATGAATGGGTTGAATTTCGCTCTTCTTTGGGGATGCGATCAGGGTTTTTGGGCGTCTTGGTTGCCATGAAAGCTTTCATTGTTGCAACATCCGTGTCGTAGTCACCACTCGGATGGATTACAGGACCGCATCCAAGGATCTTTTTCTTGTAGTCGGCATAGAATAGCACGATTGGCACGTTGGCTCCTTTGGCGATCCAGTAAAAACCGGATTTCCATTTTTGAACCTTGCCGCGTGTCCCTTCTGGTGTGATGACGAGGATCATGTCGTCATGTTTGGTGAAATACTCAACAACCTGACCCACGGTATCGCTGGCCTTGCTTCGATTGACCGAAATACCTCCAAGACGACGCATGAGCCGACCGAACGGAGGTTTGAAGAGGGTGTCCTTGCCGATCCAGTTTATGCGGACGCGCAGGTGTAACGCGCACAGGCACATCATCACGAAATCCCAGTTGCTGGTGTGTGGTCCGCCAACGATGACCATCTTGCGATCTTTTGGAAACGCACCTGAGATGCGCCATCCAGCAAGCGTGAGGCCAATGTTTCCAGTCAATCGCAGTGCGCGCATGATGAGTCCGTACGGTGGGCATTCCGGCTGGGTTATCGGTTCGCGCATTGGCGAGTAAGGCTCAGTCATCGTCGCTTGTTCCGTTGAGTTGCGCTGATGTGCGCAGCCAGTGCTGCTTATCGCGTTCGTGCGTTACGTATGAATTTGTACACCGCAAGGCTTGCACCGACGACAAGGAATTGCATCGTGAGCACAGAGCGTCTTGCATGTACGGGTGTTTTTGTCGTGCGATTGATCCCGTAGATCGCTTGAGCAAACATCGCAGGGATTATCATCAAGGAAGCCGAACGTCTGGCGACACCATGTCTCGTGTGAAGCCATCAAGCACCTGAACGTCCGCCCCCAAACGTGGGTTACTCCGCCGCCTGCTGAGGTCGGTCTGTTGCCATAAGTTCGCTGAGATCACGGTGGCAGGCAATGACGTGATTTTTCTCGTCGACCCGGTCGGGTGGTACTGTCGTGTTGCATGTTCCGTCAATTGCAACCGGGCATCGATTGTAGAACGGGCAACCGACATCTGTCAGTTCGACACCGCGGGAAATCCCGGCCAGTGCTTCCTGCGTCTCCATGGTTTCTTCAAGCCAGCCAACCCGAAGTTCTGGAACAGATGTGATCAACAGACGTGTGTAGGGATGGAACGGTGGTGAGAGGACCTGCTCCGTTGGGCCCTGCTCTGCTACCCGGCCTGCATAGAGCACAACAATATCGTCTGCGAATGAGGCCACAGTCGAGAGATCGTGACTGATGAAGACGTAGGATACTCCGGTCTTGTCGCGGAGGTTCGTAAGCAATTGAATGACGTTTGCACCGACAATCGTATCAAGTGCCGATGTGACCTCATCACACAACATCACTTCGGGATTGGCAGCAAGCGCGCGGGCAAGGTTCACGCGCTGTTTCTGACCACCCGATAATTCTGCGGGCAACCGGTTTGCAAAGGATGGCGGCAGCTCGACGAGTTCGAGGATTTCTGCAACGCGGTCCCGTCGTTGTTTGCCGCGCATGCCATGATAAAATGTCAACGGACGGCCAATGATCTGCCCAAGCGTTTGTCTCGGGTTTAGCGCCGTATCTGCCATCTGAAACACGAACTGCACTTTTTGCAATTCGTCACGCTTGCGTTGCTTCAGGTCAGGTTCCAGCGTTACGCCGTCAAGAATAACCTTTCCTTTGGCGGCAGGAAGCAGCCCGGCCATAACGCGTGCAAGGGTTGATTTTCCGCAACCGGATTCGCCGATCACACCGACCACATGCCCGCGTTCCACGGACACATTCACATCGCGCAGTACGGTGACGGCTGGTGAACCATCCTTGTTCTTGCCATATCCTGCGGTAATGTTCTTCACGGTCAGGGCCGGGACGTCGGTCTTGTGTTCCCCGCTCGAGCCGTCGCCTTGCGCCGCATGCGGTGCTGGTCGTACGGCTGCCATGAGACGTTTGGTGTAGGGGTGCTGCGGATTGCTGACGATCTGTTCCGTCGGTCCGGCTTCCTGGACCTTTCCGGAATAAAGTACAACGATATGATCTGCGATCTGAGCCACAACTGCCAGATCGTGCGTTACATAAATCGCTGCGGAACCTTCTTCCTGGATCACCTTCTTGAAGGCTTTCAGCACTTCGATCTGCGTGGTCACGTCAAGCGCCGTGGTCGGCTCATCGAGGACAAGAAGGTCCGGTTTCTCGACAAGCGCCATCGCAGCCATCAGGCGTTGCAATTGTCCGCCAGAAACCTGGTGGGGATAGCGTCGGCCGATGCGATCCGGATC
>CALHAX010000044.1 GCA_937931785.1 uncultured Hyphomicrobiaceae bacterium
ATTGATTGTCACGACGCGACGGCGGTTCACACCCCACGGCACCTCGTGTTCGTTTTTGCATGCTGTGACACAGGCGTTGCATTCGATGCAGCGCTCGGCGTCACAAAGGAACTTCATGCGAGCCATTTCTGTATCTCCTTAAGCTGTCGTAATCTTGCAGAGCGTCACTTTGGACTCCTGCATGTTGGTGACGGAGTCATAACCGTAGGTCATGGCCGTGTTCGCACCTTCGCCGAGCACGTATGGGTCAGCCCCTTCAGGATATTTATCCCTCAGGTCCTTGCCCTGATACACACCCCCGAAGTGGAACGGCATGAACGCAACGCCAGGTGCAACCCGTTCGGTCACCATGGCCATAACTTTCACACGTGCCTTTTCAGGACCTTCGACCCAGACCATCTTCCCGTCGCGAACACCAAGGCTGTTTGCGTCGTTCGTATTGATCTCGACAAACATGTCCTGCTGCAGTTCTGCAAGCCATGGGTTCGACCGACTTTCATCACCACCACCCTCGTATTCCACGAGGCGACCCGTTGTCAGGATCATCGGATAGTCTTTCGAGAAATCCTGTTCCTGAATCGAGGCGTAACGGGTCGGCAGACGATACATCTGACGATCCTTGTACGTGGCATACTTGTCGAGAAGATCCCGACGGTTGGTGTAGAGCGGCTCACGGTGCGTTGGAACCGGATCCGGGAACGGCCACACGACGGTACGCGCCTTTGCGTTACCGAATGGTGCCGCACCATGCTTGATCGCCACCCGCTGGATGCCGCCCGAAAGGTCGGTCTTCCAGTTGGTTTTTTCTCCGGCAACCTTCGCAATGGCTTCCTTTTCACCATCGGTGAGATCAGCGTCCCAACCAAGCTTGGTGAGCATAGCCATCGTGAATTCCGGATGACCGCCCTTGAGCTCGTTGCCAACCGGATACGAGGAACCTTCCACGTCGCCTTCTGCCAACAAGTTTGCTCCACCCCATTCGTCAGGTGCTTTCACACCGAAACGTGCACGGAAATTGAGGCCACCTTCAGCCACGGGCTTCGATGGATCATACAGGTTTGGAGTCCCTGGATGCTTCATCTCTGCTGTGCCCCAGCAAGGCCACGGCAGACCGTAGTATTCGCCGTCGAGCGGCCCACCTTTGGCCTGCAACGTCGTCTTGTCGAAGGTGTGCTGGTACTTCATGTGCTCCTTGATACGATCCGGTGACTGACCGGTGTATCCGATGGTCCACATGCCCTTGTTGAACTCGAGGGTGATATCCTCGACGACAGGGTCGGCAACTGTCATGTTCTTGTTGTTGGACTTGATGGTCTTGTCTTCAAGTTTGATGTTCTTGAAGAACTCCTTGTCGAAGCCGAACTTCTTGGCGAACATCGACATGATCGTGTGATCGGGAAGCGACTCGAAGAGCGGGTCGACAACCTTGTCACGCCACTGCAGTGACCGATTGGATGCAGTCACCGAACCGTAGGTCTCGAACTGCGTACACGCCGGCAGAAGGTAAACACCATCAGTACGGTCGTGGTACACGGCAGAAACCGTTGGATACGGATCGACGACAACGAGGAGGTCGAGTTTTTCGAACGCCTTCTTCATCTCGATGCCGCGAGTTTGCGAATTTGGTGCGTGGCCCCAGAACACCATGGCACGGAGGTTATCCGTCTGATCCATGTTGCCCTTGTCTTCAAGCACACCATCCACCCAGCGCGAAACCGGGATACCCTTCGATTCCATCATTTTCTGGGATTCGAAACGGCCTTTGATATACTCGTAATCCACGTCCCAAACGCGGCTCCAGTGCTTCCAGGATCCAGCTTTCAGGCCGTAGTAACCTGGCAACGAGTGCGAGAGAACGCACATGTCCGTCGCGCCCTGAACGTTGTCGTGGCCGCGGAAAATATTCGCGCCGCCACCGGCTTTACCGATGTTACCGAGTGCAAGCTGCAGGACGCAGTACGCGCGGGTGTTATTGTTCCCGTTGGTGTGCTGCGTGCCGCCCATGCACCAGACAATCGTGCCTGGTTTGTTGGTGGCCATGGTGCGGGCAACTCGGCGCATTTGTGACCCAGGAATTCCGGTGACTTTTTCAGTCTCTTCCGGATTCCATTTCTTCACCTCTTCCCGAATATACTCAAGCCCCCAGACACGCTGGTTGATGTACTGCTTGTCTTCCCAGCCATTCTCGAAGATGTGCCAGAGCAGACCCCAGATCACCGCAACGTCGGTCCCGGGGCGCATGCGCATGAATTCCGTCGCATGTGCCGCGGTACGCGTGAACCGCGGATCACAGACGATCAGTGCCGCATTGTTCTGCTCCTTGGCCTTCATGATGTGCTGGAGCGCAACCGGGTGGGCTTCAGACGGGTTCGAACCGATCAGGAACATCGATTTCGAATTGTGCATGTCGTTGTACGAGTTCGTCATCGCACCATAGCCCCAGGTGTTCGCAACACCTGCAACTGTAGTTGAGTGACAGATACGCGCCTGGTGGTCGCCGTTATTGGAACCCCAGAAGGCGTAGAACTTGCGAAATAGATAAGCCTGCTCGTTGTTGAACTTCGCAGAACCGAGCCAATAGACAGAATCCGGGCCGCTCGACTTGCGGATCTCCATCATCTTGTCGCCGACTTCGTTGATCGCCTGATCCCAGGAAATGCGTTTCCATTTCCCGCCTTCAAGCTTGGTCGGGTACTTCAGGCGGCGTTCGCCATGCGCGTGCTCGCGGACCGAAGCGCCTTTGGCGCAGTGCGCACCAAGGTTGAACGGACTGTCGAAGCCAGGCTCCTGGCCGACCCAGACACCGTCCTGCACTTCGGCAACAACGGTACAACCGACCGAACAATGCGTGCAGACGGATTTGATAAGTTCAATTTTACCACCAGCAGCCGATGCGGCTTCAACTGGTGCAACACGTCCGGTCGCTGCAGTTCCGACAGCCGCAAGGCCGCCGATCGCGAGACCAGAGTTTTTCAGGAACGTACGGCGATCAACCGTTTTTCCTGAAAGCTCGCCAAGAGCGGACGAGAGACGGGGGCCATTCGCAACCCCGTTCGTCTTCTTTCTGAGCATGGTTTCCTCCTCAGATTTGGAAATGACCCTACGGCACAACCGCGAGGGCCGATAACGTCACCCGGGCTCGAACACCCGGACAGGAATACTAGAAGCGGGACAACTCATAAACGCGGCGGACATGATCCGTTTCGCGATAGAGTCTGGTATCCTGACCTTCAGCAACTTCCGATGCTTCAGTCGGCGTTCCACCGCTTGCGATCGCAGCACCACCAGCGACGGCACTTGCTCCCGCGAGCGAAAGAAAATTTCTCCTCCCGGCATCCACTTTCTTGTCAGACGGCTTCATGCAGTCTCTCCTTCTCTCAGTTCACACGGGGCCTTAACGCAACCCGTATGTCTTCAGCTATGCAGCGGACACCATTGAAAAAGCCGTGTCCTCAATTTCGAGAAAGACACGGCCAATGGAGCCCAGACCTGCATAGAGAACCGATGATTTCGCACCTTCGAGATCCCGGAAAAAATAGGGAGCCCAGGATTTGATATGCGTGTCATAGAATTTTTGTTGCTCGTCGAGCGAAACCGCTTCATCGAACCGGCCATCAATCAAACCCGCCATGATATCGAACACCGAAGCGATGTGATCCTCGGGTTCGCTCGCGTTTTCATCTCGCGTAACGCCGAGCGCATCCATGTCGTTGCGCAACTTGGCGAGAGGTTTTTCGTTCAGAAAACCGGTTAGATAATAGGACGCGTAAGGCAGAAGCTCACCACGTGCGACACCAATGAAAAGGTCATGATATTCTTGGGAAGCCGCTTCTGCATTCGATCGTTCACACAAATGGGCAAACGTTCCTACAGCCTTGCCAAGCGGCGTTTCATCGCCTTTGAGGCCCGCACCGATTTTCAGTAACTTTGTCGAGGGAGACGCAGAAAGGAAATTTGCAACAAGACCGTAAACTTGCGCACGCAAGATGTCTTCGCTGGACACACCAGCATTTTCACGCGGATTGCCACCCTGTTCGGGCATTATGGTCGCTTCCTCCCAGCATTAACTGCTGCTTAGATAACAATGTAACCGGAATCCGGGGCTTGGCAAGCGTTGGCATACCAGCAGACCAGTTAATTTCGGGCTTGATCAACAGGCAGGCCCATCAGCTTGCATTATAGTTCACGAATTCAGGCCCACCATATGCCCGTATTATGCAATCCGGCACTACACTTTCTTCGATTCAGCGTCTTCCATCAGGTAATCCTCAGTCGTGCGCACACGCGGACGCTCAGTCGACGCCATAGGATTCTTGTGTTCGTTCATCGCTATGACACGGCAATTGTCGCACATCTGGATGATTTTGGCCTGGTCGGAACTGGCAAACATCGCGTGCTTGCCACTCAGTGCAGCCACAACGTGCTCAACAGAACTTTTCGTCCCAAACGGCGTGTCGCAGATGATGCAGTTGAATGGCTCTTCCTCATTCAGCACTGTCGGTGAGAGGATCGAGGACGAAAAGTTGTAGCGCGGCTCCAACGTGATCACGCTTTCCGGGCACGTCTTGCTGCAGAGCCCACACTGAACGCAGGCGGCTTCTGTGAACGCCAGCTGTGGGCGGTCCGGATTGTCGGCAAGTGCGTTCACCGGGCATGCCGAGACGCAAGCGAGACACAGCGTGCAACCGTCCGTGTCGATGTTGATCCGCCCGTATGGGGCGTTTTCAGGCAGTGCAATAACTTCCGGCGCATCCGGCAGGCTTCGGTGCAACTGCGCAAGTGCCAGACGTGCAGTTTCACGTTTCTGCGGCGAGGCCACGAATGTCGCTGGCGCAACACCCTTGATCTGCGGCAGGCCGTACAGCGCCTCCGCAACCACATCCGGATCATCTTCGACGAGCAGTTGCACGCGCGTTTCCACGCCACCCAGCGCAGTCATGATCGCATTTGTCAGATCTACTTCAGCTTGCAGCACCGCCAGCTCATCCCGCCGCGTATTCGGGGCGAGGATAACGACATGTTCCGCCCCGCTCGCAAGCGCACCGGCCATGAGATCGTGGCCGATCTGCGTGGATGTGTAGACCGAAAGCGGCAACACATTCACCGGAAGACCGCGCCCGTATCGCGCCATCGCCGCGATCAGTGGGCCACCATGCCCGGCATCGTGGAACAGGATGACCGGATTTCGCCCCCCTGCCTCGCTGTAAGTTCCGATCAGCCGCTGCGTCCGAGACAACAGGTCATCGCGTGACGGAAATGCGTAACTGACCGCCCCGGTCGGGCAGGACGCACTGCAGTTTCCGCACCCGCCGCATACCGCATGATCAATCTCAACCGTATCACCCGCCGAACTGATCGCCGACATCGGGCAAGCATCGATACAGTTGCTGCAACCCACCTTGCCGGATCGCCCATGCGCGCAGATCCCCGGATCGTAACGGACATAAAGCGGCTTTTCGAATTCACCCACCAGATCCGACGCATCGAACAACGCATCCGAAATAGCACCCGGTTTCGATGGATCGACATGAAAATATCCATCCGCCCGGTCTGCCTCGGCAATCAGTGGCGGATTGCCTGACATGTCGATGATGATATCGCACTTTGATGCCGCGCCATCGCGCGCCATCATGAACGCCAACTCATCCTTGGACGAGGGCACAACAGGCGCGTACCCGTTCACGATGACTTCAAAGCTGCCAAGCGTTCCAGAAGCCCTGGCGATCGTCCCTGTATAAATAGGCGTATCTGCCGTCCCAACGGGCACCGCATCACCGACATCGCTCAACAAGACCGTCACGCTTAATCGACCGGCCAGCCGGTTCGCTGCATCAAGTGTCGCCTGCCCGGCGCCATAAATCAGACAGACGCCCTCGGATGTCAGCGTCATCAGTTCTGCCGGTGCACTGTCATAGGTTGCATCCATCAGCAACGCCGCCATCTTGGCCGTTGCCCCGGATTTCGCCTCGCACCATCCAGCCCGTTCACGAATGTTGGTAAACATCGGCGCAACAGCGCCGCGTTCGCCGGCAACCTCGGTAAAGAGCGGCGCCTCCTGAGTACAGGCCACAATGAGCGGGCGGCCTTCATCCAGTGCAGCCTCAAATCCCGAAATCTGACTTCGACACAACTGACGGAACACCGGCAACGCAGCATCGCTCCCCGTCAGACCTGCCAACGACTTGCCGAGTACAGCCCCGTCGATCTCCATCGTCTCGTCGCAACTGCAGACAAGAACTTGTGGCGCGGATGCCGTTTGGGTTTGGTCGTCACTCATGGGCTGTGGGTCTCTGGATCTTGGGGGCGCTGCACATTCATCTATAGCCTATTTACGGCTCACAACTTCCCACGCCTAGAGGAATGTGACATCTTTCAAAAAATTCACGGCTAGGGAAAGCAGAGTTTTCGGATGGAACGTCGTCTTTCGATACCGGTCGGCGTCATTGTCGCGCGCGAAGACGCAGACAATCCGTGGCAAGATTTCGTCTGGCGTGCGGTTGGCATCGTAATCGGTGGCGAACCGGATGATGGCTGGCGCGAACTCGACCGCGAGCCAGGCGTTGTCCGCTATTTCGCCGGCACTCATGAAATCGAAGTTTTTCGCAAGGAGACGGAAGCCTATCAGGTCAATCTTGAGAACAAGGTTCCTGTTGTATACGTCGTGATGCGGGAAGCGGACGATATAGACGCACCACAACCGATCGAGGTACATCTCGTCACCGTATCCGCTTACGAGTCGCAGGATTATCTCGATTCCGGAGAAGAAATCGTCGACAGTGTCCCGATGCCGGACAGCCTCATTGCATGGGTCCATCGGTTCGTGGACAGAAATCACGTAGAAGAAAAATTCATCAAACGAAAGCGTAACGAAGTACGCGTGGAAGATCATAAGTTTGGTCAAGAGCCCATTTTCGTGCGCGCAGCCCGTAACAAGGAGCGCGATCACTGATGGCGACAGATGATGACGGCTTTATTGGCCGCTGGGCACGGCGCAAGGCGGAAAACAACGCGCCGGGCGGACTCCAGAAAAAGGCACCTGAGGTTGCCGCGCCAGTCCGTGGACGCATGATCACAGAACCGTTGCCGGTCAAGACTCCCGATGACGAAAAAGCAAAAGAGCTCGAAGTTGCAAGTGTGTCATCCGGATCCCCCTTGGTGGAATCGGAACCACAAGACCCAGCCATCAAAACCGACGAAGTTGAAGAGCTGGATCTCGAAGAACTCGAAAATATTGATATCGAAGCGCTGGACTACGACGCCGATTTCACCAAGTTCATGCAGGCCGGAGTTCCTGAACGGCTACGTCAACGCGCACTCCGGCGTCTTTGGGGCAGCAATCCTATCCTTGCCAACGTGGATGGATTGAACGACTACGATGAGGACTACACCGACGCAGCACTGGCCGTCGACGTGCTCAAGACCGCATGGAAAGTTGGTCAAGGCTACCTTACCGACGAGGAAGTTGCTGAACGTGACGCGGAACGCCTGGAGGAGGACAGGAAAGCAAGAGAGGAAAATCCGGCCGCCCCCTCCATCGCCGCAGAGGATGCGCAGGGCGGTGCTCTTGACAATCCCCCTCCCGAAGCAGTCGCAATTACCAGTCATTCCCCTGTTGACGAGGACCTTATCCAGGCATCGAATACATCAGCGGAGCTTCAAACAACCGATCAGGACGAAGACACCGATCTGGAAACCGACGAAGCCTGACTAACCGTGCGCCTGTGAATCAGGATCCAGCGCATCATCTGCCAGGTGTTGCCGCAGCATCTCCTGATACTGCGTCGTCATGTGCTCGACGAATTTTTCATGTTCATCCACGTTTTGCACCATTTTGGCGACATGTGCGCTGTAACGGGCAGACGCAAATAAAAACGCCATGTGCAACTCGGTTGCGAGAACGCGCTGGTTTTCCCGATTTGCAACATCGATAAACTTGTCAGCCGTCTTAAGGAACGCAGTTGTATCCAGTTTTCCGTCCTTGCGTGCGGCCCGACGTTCGGACCTGTTTTGTTCAGACATCTTCAATTTTCCCTGCCGACGACCGAATTGATACAATGCTCATAGCCCGACAATGGACAGCCTGTCATGCAGCACGACGTTCGCACACTGATTCAGGTTTGATCACGCCTTGGTCGATCATTGCCGGTTGCGCACGGATTTTTGAGTAAATCCGCTGATCCGCAGCGGTTGTCACCGCGTAACGCTGCCATGACCATTGATCAGGCAACACATTTGGACGATCATCAAACGACGGCGCACCCGTTTCCCTTTGTGCAAGCCGTCGCTCGGAAATTCGGCGTGGCGCCACGGAGAAACATGTCAGAACAGTCCCCGCCAGACAGGACAAAATCGTCCAATCGCCTGTCTGACCCTGTTGTTTCACGTCAGATGGTCAATCACATCATCGCTGTGGCATCAGAACGTGACAGTGCGGCATTTGAAAAAATCTTCAGATATTTTGGCCCACGGGTCAAAGCGTACATGCTCAAGCTTGGAACTGACGGCGCGTTGGCGGAAGAATTGATGCAGGAAACCATGGTTTCCATCTGGCGCAAGGCGGACAAGTTCGATCCCGCAAAGGCAGCGCCTTCGACATGGATTTTTACGATAGCACGCAATCTCCGCATCGATGCGTACCGCAAGGCGTCACGCGCGGAACCAGATCCACACGACCCCGCATTCAGGCCTGACGCGGACGCCCCCGCAGACGATGTCATGATGCAAACTGAAATCGCAGAGCGCCTGCGCAAAATTATTGCCACACTGCCCGAAGAACAGAGAACGATGCTGCAACTTTCCTATTTCCAGGACAAATCACACAACGAGATTTCCCAGGATTTCGGCATTCCCCTCGGCACGGTAAAGTCACGTCTGCGTCTTGCCATGCAAAAGGTACGTCACGCGCTTGGAGACGAGACGCCATGATGCATCATGTCTCCGATGAAATGCTTGAAGATTACGTAAGCGGGCAACTTTCTGCCGGATGGTCTCTCGGTGTTGCAACCCATCTCGCGCTTTGTCCGGCCTGCCGCAAACGTGTCCAGGTGCTTGAAGCTGTGGGGGGCGTCTTGCTCGAAAATATCGAACCTGTGCCAACAGCAAGCACATCATTGCAGGACATCATGTCCCGGATCGCGGAGCCACGCGATGAGATTATCGCTGTGACGCCCACGTCCCCTACTCGACCAAGAGGCGGAAATCTCACCCCCATTCTTCCGGAACCGTTGCGGCAAATGGTCGGCGGTGACGTGGCGCATCTCAAGTGGCGCAGGCTCAATGGCGACGTATCACAGGTCATTTTCGAAACAGGCGATCAGACAACGTCCTGTCGGTTACTACGGGTGAAGGCCGGACGACCTGTTGCAGAACACAGTCACGGCGGGAATGAATTCACGCTGGTTCTTGCGGGTTCGTTTTCGGACAAGCTGGGTACCTTTGCGCGTGGCGATGTGGAACTCACCGACGAACATGTTGAACATCAACCAATCGCTGGACCTGACGAAGACTGCATCTGCCTTGCCGTGACCGATGCACCACTTCGCTTCCGTAACCCGATCGTACGGCTGTTCCAGCCATTGTTCAAAATTTGACCCCCCGGATGCCACGCCGAACTGTCGTCACGTTTGCGATTTCCGGCATCATATTGTTCACCTTGGCAGGCATGATCCAACCGTCCTATTTCTTCGCGAACCCATCGCGCTATTCCCTCTTCAGTGCAATCGTTGCGGATCGTGGCGTTGACGTACAGCGCGGTATCGCGTTCGGAGATCATCCACGGCTCAAGATCGATATTTATTCCCCCGAGACGCAACGGGGTGGCAGCAATGCGCCTATCGTGCTTTTCCTCTATGGCGGCACCTGGAAGGAGGGTGATCGCGCCATCTACGGGTTTGTCGGCGCGGCGCTTGCTGCACGCGGGATCACCACGCTCATTCCTGATTATCGGTTGTTTCCCGATGTCATGTTCCCGGCTTTCATCGAAGATGCGGCTCAAGCGTACGTCTGGACCCAACGCCGGTTTGCGGACACGTCACAACCTATCATTGTTATGGGCCATTCCGCGGGCGCTCATATGGCGGCCATGCTCGCCCTGAATCCATCCTACATACGCAATTTGGATGCAGAAACCCCGCTTCCAGCAGGTTTGGTGGGTCTGGCAGGCCCCTACGCATTCGATCTGACCGACTATCCGACAACCCACGACCTGTTCGCTGCAAATCAGTCCGCAGCAGCAACAATACCGTCAAACTTTGCCACCGAGGACGCACCGCCAGCCCTGCTGATCCACGGAAGCTCCGACAAGACCGTCAAATTATGGAACCAGGAAACACTCGCCACGAAACTGCGCGCGTTGAATGTGCCGGTCGAAACGCACGTCGCAGAGGGCGTCGATCATGTCGGAATTATCCGTAACCTGGCCTGGCCGTTTCGCAATCATAGCCCGGCGATCGATCTGATTGTCCATTTCGTGCAGAAACGTGGGCAAAGCAGCACAGAGTGACCAACAGTCATTGCGCCACCCACACCCTGAGGGTATGCAGCGCACACCATGGCCCCACCCCTTTTGCAACTGCGCGACGTCCAGCTGAGTTTTGGCGGAACCCCTCTCCTTGAAGGCACCGATCTGGCTGTCTTCGAGAAGGATCGTATTTGCCTTGTCGGGCGGAACGGTTGCGGCAAATCCACTTTGCTCAAGGTCGCCGCCGGACAGCTCGCAATGGATGACGGCGAACGGTTCGTCCAACCCGGTACGACCATGCGTTACCTCCCGCAGGAGCCGGATCTGTCTGCCTGGTCGACCGTTCTCGAATACGTGGAAGAAGGTTTGACCGACGGCGACGATCCTTATCGTGCGAGCTATTTGCTCGGCAGCCTGGGCGTCTCCGGCGACGCAGATCCAAAAACACTCTCCGGCGGAGAGACCCGCCGCGCCGCCATCGCGCGCGTTATGGCGCCGGAACCGGACATCATACTTCTGGACGAGCCGACCAACCATCTGGACCTTCCGGCAATCGAATGGCTCGAATCCGAACTGGCAAAACTATCGTCCGCGCTGGTGATTATTTCGCATGACAGACGCTTTCTCGAGCGCCTCTCCCGCAAGACCGTATGGATTGATCGCGGCAAGTCCCGTGAACTCGGTAAAGGGTTTTCAGGCTTCGAAGCCTGGCGCGACGAAACGCTGGCCCAGGAAGAACTCGAACAACACAAACTCAAACGCAAGATCGTGCGCGAGGAACACTGGCTGACCTACGGTGTGACGGCACGGCGCAAACGCAACCAGAAACGCCTCGGCGACCTGCATGACCTGCGCCGCCAGCACAAGGAACACCGCAAGGCGCAAGGCAACGTGTCCTTGCAGGCCGCTGAAGGTGGCACCGCAGGCAAACTCGTTCTGGAAGCACGTGAACTCCGCAAGGCGTTTGACGACACGATCATTGTCGACAACCTGTCTCTCCGTATGCAGCGCGGCGACCGGCTCGGTCTGGTAGGCCCGAACGGTGCAGGCAAGACCACGCTCATCAAGATGCTGACCGGCGAACTGGCACCTGACACCGGCACCGTTCGCCTCGGCACCAATCTGCAGATCGTGACACTCGACCAGCGCCGGGAAAGCCTTGACCCGGAAACCACACTGGGAGACGCCCTGACCGGTGGGCGTGGCGACATGGTGATGGTCGGCGACACGCAACGCCATGTCATCGCTTATATGAAAGAATTCCTGTTCCAGCCGGAACAGGTTCGCTCACCTCTTCGCGTGCTCTCCGGTGGCGAACGCGGGCGACTGATGCTGGCGCGCGCACTGGCGCAACCGTCCAACTTCCTCATCCTTGACGAACCGACCAACGACCTCGACCTGCAAACTCTCGATCTGCTGCAGGAACTGCTGGCGGACTACAAGGGCACCGTGCTGCTCGTCAGCCACGATCGCGACTTCCTCGACCGTATCGTCACCTCGACTCTGGTCTGGGAAGGCGCTGATCTGCCGGACGCACGTCCGGGGCTCTGGCGCGAATACGCCGGCGGTTACTCCGATATGCTCGCACAACGAAAAGTTGCGGCGAGAGAGACGGCAGAGGTCGCCCGTACAGCCGGTCGTAATGGTTTAGCTTCAGGGCTGTCGTCATCGACCGCAAGGCCATCGTCGAAAAAACTCTCATTCAAGGACAAACACGCCCTTGAAACATTACCTGACGAAATCGCCCGACTTGAGACCGAGATCAAGACGTTGCAAGACCTGCTCGCCACCCCTGATCTTTACACCAAAGATCAATCGAAGTTTGCCGCAACAGCCGCCAAACTCGAAGCCAGCCAAGGTGCCCTCGCCGCAGCAGAAGAGCAATGGATCGAGCTGGAGATGAAGCGCGAAGAGCTTGGAGCCTGACAATCTGCATTTTGATTGGCCCATCCCGTTGAAACATCGCAATCATTGCTTGTCAGACCCTCCTCAGACGTAGGATAAGGGCGGCGAGAGGCTGGCGCGGACGAACTCCTCGCCAACCGGGTCAGATCCGGAAGGAAGCAGCCCTAACGAGTTTCGGTTCGGGTCGCTGTCCAGTCTCTCACTTTAGCTTCGGTCTGCGTTCAACGACCACGCCGCTTGGCGGCACACGCGGCCTGCGCGCCTGTTCGGCGCTGGTCCTCGCTTCGCTCACCCATTCGGGTCGATGTGCAGGAATGTCGGGTACAACACATGGCCAAGTCCAAATCCACAACGTCAGACAAGGCAGGAAACGGTGACGAGCCGTATCTTGTGCTCGCGCGAAAATATCGCCCGCAAAACTTCAATGATCTGATCGGCCAGGAAGCAATGGTGAAAACCCTCGCCAATGCCTTCAAGACCGGCCGGATTGCACAGGCCTATATGCTCACCGGCGTGCGCGGCGTCGGCAAGACCACGACAGCGCGCATTCTGGCACGTGCCCTGAACTATGAAAAAGAAGACGGTTCCGGTGGACCGACAATCGATCTTTCAGAGTTGGGGACTCACTGCGAATCCATCATGGCATCGCGCCATCCAGACGTCATCGAGATGGACGCAGCCTCAAACACCGGCATAGACAACGTGCGCGAGATTATCGAGAACGCACGCTACAAACCGGTTTCGGCGCGCACCAAGGTGTTTATCATCGATGAGGTGCACATGCTCTCACGTGGCGCGTTCAACGCGCTGCTGAAGACGCTTGAAGAGCCGCCAGAGCACGTCAAATTCATCTTCGCAACAACGGAAATTCGTAAGGTTCCCGTAACGGTTTTGTCCCGCTGTCAGCGCTTTGATCTCCGTCGCGTCGATGCACCAACACTTGTGGCGCACTTTGGCGGCATCGCCAAGGCGGAAGGATCCGAAGCCGACACCGATGCCTTGGCCCTGATCGCCCGCGCCTCCGAAGGCTCGGTCCGCGACGGACTTTCCATCCTCGATCAGGCTCTCGCCGTTGCCTCCAGCAAGGTCACCGCTGACGTCGTACGCGATATGCTCGGCCTCGCAGATCGCAGTCGGATTTTCGATCTCCTCGAAACATTGCTCAAGGGCGAGGCCGCACTGGCACTTGACGCCTTTGCCGGTCTGGCACGAGATGGCGCAGATCCCGTTCAGGTTTTGTCAGATCTTGCCGAGTCCGCTCACGTTGTAACCCGTGCCAAGATTGCAGGCGCAGATGGAGCAGGCGACACGCTCTCAAAGGAAGAGCAGTCACGCGCCGCTGCGCTGGCCGATAAACTCTCCATTCCATTGCTGTCGCGCGCCTGGCAAATGCTTGTCAAAGGCTATGAAGAAGTGGGCCGCGCACCTGACGCTTTCGCCGCAGCCGAAATGGTTCTCATCCGCATGGCATACACGGCGGACCTGCCAACACCCGATGATCTCATCAAACACGGTGTTCCTGCACCAACTGCAAGCGATGGCACCACAAGCACACCTGCGGGCACCAACACGCCCATGCCTCCTCATCCACAGGCGTCAAATGATGCGGAGCCGATACTGCAAAGCTTCCAGGAAGTCGTGGATTACGTCGGCAGGAAGCGTGACGTAAATCTCAAGATCGAACTAGAGGAACAGGTCCGCCTTGTTCGCTTCGAACCGGGCGTGATCGAGCTTCAACTGGAGCCAAAGGCGCGCGCAGGCATCGTCGGCGACCTCAAACGTAAACTCGACAAATGGACGGAAATGGCCTGGAACATCGCAGTTGTGCGCGAAGGAGGCCGTTCAACCCTCAGAGAAGACGAGGATGCCCACAAAGCCGCCGAACTGGCATTGATCAGCGACGCACCTCTTCTGAAAGCGACGCTCGAAGCATTCCCCGGAGCTGAGATCCTGAAGATCGAACCGCTCGTCGATGACGGTGAATCCTCAGGCACTGCAGACACCAAGAGCCGCGATGGCGCAGCTTGAAACGACGGAGAACAATATAATGGACCTCAAAGGCATGATGGGTCAGCTGCAAGGCATGCAGCAGAAAATGCAGGATATGCAGGAAACCCTCGCCAACACGGAGGTCGAGGGCACATCCGGTGGCGGTCTCGTTTCCGTAGCGATGGATGGCAAGGGCACACTCAAGGGCGTGAAAATCGATCCGTCACTGCTCAAGCCCGAGGAGGCTGAGATTGTCGAGGACCTGATCGTAGCCGCCGCCAGCGACGCTCGTTCGAAAACAGAAACGCTCATGCAGGAAAAAATGAAAGAGGTCACGGGCGGGCTGCCACTACCGCCAGGAATGAACCTTTTTTAAAAGGAGAGATCAATCGCATGGACGATAACCCGAGCACCATCTCTCATGTCTCAATCGGAACGAACGATTTCGCACGTGCCATCACCTTCTACGACAGCGTGCTTGCAACACTTGAAATCAAGCGTGTGATGGAACATCCGGACGCTGTTGCTTATGGAAAAGTCTGGCCGGAATTCTGGGTCGTCGTACCAATTAACGACAGTCCCGCATCAACAGGTAACGGAACCCACTTCGGTTTCATCGCGACGAGCAAGGCAGCCGTCGATGCCTTTCATGCGGCAGCCTTGCAAGCTGGCGCTACAAATGACGGACCACCCGGTCCACGCTCAGAATATGGAGCGCCCTACTACGGATGTTTTGTTCACGACCTCGACGGCCACAAGATCGAGGCTGCGTTCTGGGATACGGAACTTGCGGCCAAGATCGCAGCCACGTAGCTATCACCCATCTTACGGGGCGAAAAATTGCCGATACCTGTGTCGCGCGAGGGTGAATCGTCTACGAGTAGAAATCGAGCCGCCACAAAGAGACACCCAGAATGAACAAGAAGGTTGCAGGACCAGAGATCGAACGCCTGATTCAGTATCTGGCACGCATGCCGGGCCTAGGCTCACGCTCGGCGCGCAAGGCGGCACTTCATCTGATCAAGAAGCGCGAAGAACTGCTTTTGCCATTGGCCGATGCGCTCAACGAGGCGGCGGAAAAGATCGTCATCTGCGACAACTGCGGCAACATCGACACGATCTCACCGTGCACCATCTGCGCCGATCCGCGACGTGATCCAGGTATGATTGTCGTCGTGGAGGAAGTGGGGGATCTTTGGGCACTGGAACGCGCAGGAGTCGTAAGTGGCCGGTTTCATGTTCTTGGCGGGCACTTGTCTCCGCTCGATGGCATTGGCCCCGACGATCTGCGGATCGGCACACTTGTAGAGCGGGCCCAGGCGGGCGAAGTGGACGAAGTGCTGCTCGCCCTGAACGCCACAGTGGAAGGGCAATCGACCGCACACTACGTCACCGAACAACTTGAGTCCTGCGGCGTCAAGGTGTCCCGTCTCGCACATGGCGTGCCCATTGGGGGCGAACTTGATTACCTGGATGAGGGCACCCTCGCCGCTGCCGTCAAGTCGCGCAGGGAAATGTAGGCCCCCAACGCGTTGACCCTCCCGGTGCCATCACCTATCTGACAGGAAGAGCCTGTCTGACGGCATATCCCGTTTCCGGAGTTACAAGCACATCATGGCGTTGATGGATATCATCACCATTCCCGATCCGATCCTGCGCAAGGAAAGTGCACCGATCGAACGCGTAGACGGCGACCTTGAGCGTCTGATCGATGACATGTTCGAGACGATGTATGACGCACCAGGCATCGGACTTGCGGCAATCCAGGTCGGTATACCACGCCGGTTACTGGTGATCGATGCAACACGGGACGAACACGCAGCCCCCAATCCGATCACGATGATCAATCCCGAAATTCTGACACTCAGCGATGAGGTCAACACCTACGATGAAGGCTGCCTCTCGATTCCGGAAGTATTCGCCGAGGTTGAACGTCCGGCAGAAGTCCGCGTGCGCTACACGGATCGTGCAGGCAACCTCCAGGAACTTGACTGCGACGGATTGCTGGCAACGGTCGTCCAGCACGAGATCGACCACCTCGACGGCAAGTTGTTCATCGATTTTCTCTCTCGCTTGCGCCGGGACCGGATTGTGAAGAAATTCGTGAAGGCCGCACGAAACCCGGTTGTGGGTTAGCCACCATGCTCCGCGTCATATTCATGGGTGCACCAACCTTCGCCGTTCCCGCACTGACGGAAATCGTCGGCGCCGGTCACGATGTTGTGGCCGTTTACTCGCAACCCCCGCGCCCCGCTGGACGACGTGGCCTTGAGCTCCGCAAAACACCTGTGCACGAGCAGGCCGACACATTCGGGCTGCCCGTTTGGACGCCGAACAGCCTGAAAACAGACGAAGCTCAGGACACATTTCGCACGCACGAGGCTGACGTTGCCGTTGTGGTTGCCTATGGTCTTCTACTGCCGCAACCGATTCTTGATGCACCAGTTCACGGTTGCCTGAATTTCCATCCATCCGACTTGCCACGCTGGCGTGGTGCCGCACCACTTCAACGCACCATCATGGCGGGTGATACCGCAACGGCAGCCTGCGTGATGCGAATGGAAGCCGGACTGGACACAGGCCCCGTTTGTCTGCGCGAACCCGTATCTGTGCCCACCAACATGACGGCCGGTGCACTCCACGACCATATGGCAACACTCGGGGGCGACATGCTGGTGCGTGCCCTCGGCGCACTGGAACGCGGCTCACTTGAATGCACACCTCAGCCGCAGGAGGGCGTGACGTACGCTGCAAAAATCGACAAAAGCGAAGCACGCATCGACTGGTCGAAACAGGCATCGGAGGTACACAATCAGATACGCGGGCTTTCGCCATTTCCGGGGGCATGGTTCGAATTGGAGACTTCCGGCAAGTCGGAACGCGTGAAGGTTCTGAAGTGTGAAATCGCAGGTGCAACAAACGCTTCACCGGGCACGATCCTGAACGACATCACGACAATCGCATGCGGTAATAGTTCTGGTATTCGTCTCGTCGAAGTCCAACGGGCTGGAAAGAGGGCGGTTCCCGCCGACGAGTTTGCGCGCGGTGCACGACTGGCGACTGGGCAGCACGTTCTCTAAATTCGGCTCCTCGCCCGTTAACCAAACAAGACAAACAACGCAGCATAACGAGTTGTACGCGCTAGTCTCCGAAACATTCGAGTTTCAGTGACAGGAGTTAAAGTGATGCGCGTTCACATTCTGGCCGGAGTTGCGCTCGCAACCTCAGTCCTGATTATGACACCAGCCTTGGCAGGGTCATCAAAGACAGGACATGGCGTTCGCATCCACAAGCTCATGGAACCTCAGGAACAGGAGCCTGAAACCGCACCAACTGCATCTCACATTGATAATGCGGTTGCCCCTCACAAGCACCGCATCGTACTGCGTCGTGGGCAGCGCGTGGTCGTCCGTATCTTCGACGGTTTTGGCCGATCGAAATATCGCAAGCAACATCCAGGCGTGAACCGACCCTGGCAGGATCGTCGTTACGGCTCCAACAACCGCCGCTACCTGAACCCCAAAGGGTTGTACACGAGTAAACTCTACCGTCGTGGATACAATTGACCCGGCCACACATGTTGAGCCGGTAAACCTTGCGTCGCCTTTTGGTGAACGCTACAGGACCTGACTGGATCGTTCGCTGCGGGACGAGCACTCCGGTCGGGTCCATTGGCCCTCTGCTCGCGCAAAGCTGGGCCAGCACACATGCCAAGATACAAACTCACGATCGAATACGACGGCACCCCATACTGGGGCTGGCAAGCCCAGAAGGACGGCCCTTCCGTACAGGAACGCCTGCAACGTGCTATAAAAACCTTCACCGGCGAAGATTATGTGCCACGCGGCGCAGGACGTACCGACAGAGGTGTTCACGCCACCGGGCAAGTTGCACACATCGACCTCGCAACGGCCCGCGATCCTCGCGTTATCCGGAACGCCTTGAACGCACATCTTGTCCCTGATCCAATTGCGATCATTGGCGTGGAGGAGGTTGGCGACGATTTCGACGCCCGTTTCTCAGGCGTGCAACGTCACTACCTGTACCGCATTGTGAACCGCCGGGAGTTTCTCGTGCTGGACCGGATGCGCGCCTGGCACGTCAGTCTGCCCCTTGATGTTGATGCGATGCACGCCGCAGGACAAATTCTGGTCGGTCGACATGACTTCACAACATTTCGTTCCATCCGCTGTCAGGCGAAATCACCTGTCAAACGGATCACCGAACTCAAGCTTTGGCGCGAAGGCGATCACATCCAGATGACCGTTCGCGCGCCGTCGTTCATGCACAATCAGGTGCGATCGATCATCGGAAGCCTGAAGCTTGTCGGACAGGGAAAATGGACGGTAGACGATGTTCGGTCCGCTCTTGAAGCGTGCGACCGCAAGTCATGCGGTCCCGTCGCTCCCCCCGAAGGCCTTTATCTCACCCGCGTTGATTACGATCCGTCGTGTGTTGAAAAATAGCGATCGATGAAACCTTCGTAGACATCGGTGAGTGTATGCAGGTGTTCAACGGCCATATGCTCGTCGACCTGATGCATCGTCAGGTTCAAAAGACCGAACTCGAAAACCGGACAGTAATTCTTGATGAAACGCGCATCGGAGGTTCCGCCACCAGTGGAGAGTTCCGGCTTGATACCCGTCTTCTCGGTAATTGCACCGGCAATCGCTTCAATGAACGGCCCCGGCTCCGTCATGAACGCATCCGCATTGGAAAAGCGGAACTGCAAGTCCACCGAAAGACGATCATCCATGCCAAGCTCCTCGACAGCACGCGTCACACGGTCTGTCAGCAGCTCACGCAGGCTCTCCTGCGAATGCAGATCGTTAAAACGGACGTTGAACGTCGCCCGAACCTTCGCGGGAATAATATTATCCGCCGCATTCCCCGTATCGACCGTGATGACTTCGAGGTTGGATGGTTGAAAATGATTGGTGCCGTAGTCCAGGGGATCGCGCGTCAATCCACCAAGCGCTGCAACCATCGCCGGCATCGGGTTGCAGGAGAGATGCGGATACGCAACATGGCCCTGCTTTCCGGAAATCACAAGATCGCCTGTCAGGCTGCCACGACGTCCGATCTTGACCTGATCGCCGATATTCTCCGGATTGGTCGGCTCTCCTACGATGCAGTGGTCGGGAACGTGGCCGTGCTCCGCCATCCACGCAAGGACCTTGTTGGTCCCGTTGATTGCGACAGCTTCCTCATCCCCGGTGATCAGAAAACTGATACTGCCAGGTGCCACGCCGTTGTGCTTGTCGAGATAACGCAGCGCCGCTGCCATGAAACAGGCAACCCCGCCTTTCATGTCAGCAGTGCCACGCCCGTAAAGAACACCGTCTACGATTTCTCCACCGAAGGGGGGATGCGTCCACGCCGCTACATCGCCAACCGGCACCACATCCGTGTGCCCGGCAAAACAGATGTGCGGCGCACCCGTGCCAATCCGCGCAAACAGATTGTCGACATCCGGAATACCCTCATCACAGAACACCAGACGATGGCAATCAAACCCCGCCCCCTCAAGCACACCCTGCATATAGGTGAGCGCGCCGCCTTCTTCCGGCGTCACACTCGGGCAACGAACAAGAGCCTGCGTGTGGGCAACGGGATCCAGAATGTCAGTCATATGATGTTACGCCTGATGCTATACGGTGGTGTCGGAACCTTTATGGGCCAGTGGATCCTCACCATACTGGTTCGGACCGACCGTACCTTTCAACATACCGTTGTCGATCAGGAGGAAGAGGAAAACAACCCCACTGATGATGGAGAACGGAACACTCTTGGCTTGAAAGTCCGCGATATCAGTCGCGCCCTGAAGCATGAAATACTGCGCAATCTGCGTGCCGATATAAATGACAGCAATCAGCATTCCGACCCAGGCTGGCCAATTGCGATCATTCAGCCGCTTGAAGATGACGGCCAGGATAAAAACCGCAAAAATCAGTCCAACCACAAGTTGACCGATCGTCGGTTTGATCAGGTCGATGTTGTTCAGTGTCGCTTCCGGATTTGAAAAGGCCTGCATGGCGGCAGGATTGACCGCGATGGATGCAACCGATCCAAGCACGCCTGCTACAATGACACCAATCCACCACTTGGCGCGATTGATACGTCCAGAAAAACTCGTAAACAGACTGATAGGGTTCATGACGGATTCCTCCTCGCTGCGAATCCCGTTTGATTCGAACTGAGAGACTAGACCCGACGCATGCGACAATGAAGCATTGATCGAAAAGCAATCCGTCGAACACCACCGCGCGTAATCTTCCGATCAGACAGGTATGAGGCCTATAGCGCGTCTGATTCAAATGGAATCATGACGCGACGCCCCAGGTAGCTCCACAGACATCCCGGTGTCTCCATTTAAGTCGGACACACCCTAGCGCGCTGAAATTGTTACTGTTTCACGTGACGCCCGCCACTCGACAATCAACCAAGCACTCAGTCCCATGAAAAGGATCGTCGGCATGAGGTTCGCAACGACAGACTCCGAAGCCAGGCCAAATGGCTTGCCGAAGTATGCTTCCATCAGAACGAACACAGAGACCGCATGCATCGCCGCACCCCAGCAGCACCATTTACGGCGGGCATAAAGTCCTTTGACCGTCAGGGCCATCGTCGGCCAGACCAGCAATGTCAGGGCCATTACGTTGATGATCACAACTTCTCGCGCACCGGAGGTGAAAGAATCCACCGACAATCCGGCAATCGCACTTGTTGCTCCGAGTAGTCCGGTATTCACGACCGTCAGAGCTGCCACGGCGACCCAGTAATGCTTCGATACGCGCGAAGCGAACGCACTAATTTTATCTGTTAACGGAGTGGTCGTCATACACATACCCTGCCATTTCATGCCTTGCCCGTCACACAAGCTAGGCAAAGTTCGTTAAATTAACGATAGCAGAGCGTTAACGCGGCGTTACAGATACAACAGGATCCGGACCGTATTTGTTGGCGCCACGTTCCCCACGAAAAACGCCAAGGTCCAGAACCATCCACAGTGCCGGTGCAGAGAGAAATGCCAAACCTGTCAACCATGCAATCGCTGTCCATTTTGCACTTTCGAGTGCCGCCTGAATCTCGCTTGGCTGCAGCTTGCGCAACAGAAGCGGAGTCGAGCCCCGCGTCGCTTCAGATGCAAGAATGTAGTCCCAGGAAAACCATGCCGCATAGATCAAAGGAACAATGAGCCAGAACATGGACCGTCCCCGATCATGAAACCGTCTGATGGTCGCCGCAGCCGCAATCCACGCGGTAACAGCAAACAGACCCAGCACCCAGTTCCGTGGAATTGCGTCAAGCCGTCCAGCGCCTGATACAATTGCCAGATCGTTGATCAGCGCAATCGCAACCCAAGGCAACGCTGCAATCAGCGCAAGCTTCCAGAACGACAACCGTCCGACCCGTCCGGAGAACGAAAACGGATAGAAAATACTGCTCATGCGCCCCTCCCCAATAGGGTCGTTCGATCAATCCCGAAGCAGATCATTGATGCTGGTCTTGGATCGGGTTTGCTCGTCCACGGTTTTCACAATCACAGCACAGTAAAGGCTCGGTCCCGGCGTGCCATCGGGCAACGGCTTGCCCGGCAGGTTCCCGGAGACCACAACGGAATACGGGGGGACGTACCCCACATGCACTTCACCAGTTGTGCGGTCGACGACCTTGGTGGAAGCCGTAATGAACACGCCCATCGCAATCACCGATCCTTCGCCAATGCGCACGCCTTCCACAACCTCGGATCGCGCGCCGATAAAGCAATTGTCCTCGATGATCACCGGCCCGGCCTGCAGCGGCTCAAGAACGCCACCAATGCCGACACCGCCCGACAGATGCACGTTTTTGCCGATCTGTGCGCAGGACCCGACAGTTACCCACGTATCAACCATTGTACCTTCATCGACATAAGCACCCAGATTCACAAAGCTCGGCATGAGGATGACGCTCGGCGCGATGTAGGCAGACTTGCGAACAACGCAATTGGGAACAGCGCGAAAGCCGGCTTGGCGGAAATCGGCTTCTCCCCAGCCCAGGAATTTGGAATCGATCTTGTCCCACCAGGACGATCCACCGGGACCACCGCTGATCATTGCCATGTCGTTCAGCCGAAACGACAGAAGCACAGCCTTCTTCAACCACTGGTTGACCACCCACGCGCCGGATGACTTGTCGGCAACCCGCGCTTCGCCCTTATCCATCAGGTTCAGGGCGGTGTTCACCGCATCGCGAACTTCGCCTTTCGTGTCTGTGTTGATGGAATCGCGATCGTCAAAGGCCTTCTCAATCGTGGCCTGAAGCGCAGCGTGGGTCATGGTTGTCTGTCCGATGGTCTGGATGAAGCAATTGGCGAGAGTGATGGACCGCCCGCGGCCCAGCGGTCAAGGCCGACGTGCCTCATGCCGTGGCATGTCCTGCGGCTTCAACCTCAACCATGCTCCATCGCCCAGCGCTCTTCCCTCACGCGAATATCTGAGAGAATGCGGTCGATCAGAAGGCAGGTGCGCCGGAACAGGTCGGAGCCGGGGCGATAGTCCGCCTCGGCAAAGAAATCGACCCGCGACGCTTCATAGAGCATGCGGCATTTCTGGTCTGTCTCGTTCGGCGAATACACGGCAACAGCAGCACCACCATTCTGGCGCGTGACAGCCATGGAGGGCACATCCGTATCACCATCACCGAAGTAGATCATGTTGGAGAAGGGCACGGGCCGCTGATCCTCCGGCATGTGCTCGTTGATCGAAACGCCCAGGTCTTCGATCCCCTTGTTGATCCGGAACAGGTACTGCGTCTTGTTGGTATCCGTGACGACCCGTTTCGGGAACGGTGTTTCGTAGGGTTCGAAAAAATATTCCGAGGCAAACACGTTACTGAATTTCGAATAGATGGATGTGCCCTGAACAATCTCCGTCAGCCCGGACGAGATCAGATAGTGCTTCACCGTGACGTCCGTCTCGGCGCGCAATTTCACATAGTCTTCAATCTCATCGAACCAGGCTTCGACGCCCTCGAACAACTCAACATCGGCTCCCAGGGCAACCAATTCATTCCGGTTGATCTCAATGCCCTTTTCGCGTGCCTTGCGGTACATCAGCAACATGTAGACGATCATGCCGTCCGCACCTTCGGTCCGCGCCTTGTCGTTCACTTCCTTCCAGAAGTCAGCCGGCGCTTCACCGATTTTGGGCAGGAAACCATACTCCTGCATGGGTTTCGGCGACAGTGTTCCATCAAAATCGTAGACCAGCGCGATGGTTTTCTTTTTGTAGGCGCCAGGCTGCACGGGAACTTTTGACGTCGCGCCGGATCGTGGTGCCCGCTTGGCACTTGTCTTCTTGCTGCTTGCCATCTCTCACACCAACCTGACGCCATTGAAACCTGCTCCTGTTATGCCGCAGGATTCGCCATGAGGCACCATGAACCATCCATAGTCGCCTCATCAGCTTCACAACCATTTGAATTGTAGGCGCAATTCCGCCACGCTTCCCGGCGTAATGTTTCGCAAAACATCTCTCAACGTTGATAAATTGTACGGATTTTCCTGATAGTTCCAACACACTTATATGTCCTGCACCGTTCCGACAGGGCCTTGTCATTGTTTGTATGGAGTCCTTGATGAAAACGACGCGCAATCTTTTCCTCGCCGCCACAATCGCAGTGTCTGCATTTTTCACATCCGGGTTGACCGCGCCATCAACGGCAGAAGCCGCAAAGATTGTTGCCAAGGTCGACGTGTCGTCGCAGCGCATGAAAGTGTATGTGAACGGAAGACTGAGACACAGCTGGAAAGTGTCCACGGGCCGTGGCCGCTATCGCACACCACGCGGCGCATGGACGGCAAAGTGGCTCTCCCGCCACCACAGGTCGCGCAAGTACAACAACGCACCAATGCCATATGCAATTTTCTTCCGCGGCGGCTATGCCGTTCACGCGACCAACCACATCAGTGCCCTTGGACGTCCTGCATCCCACGGCTGCGTTCGTCTGCATCCACGTCACGCCAGCACACTGTTCTCACTCGTGCGTCGTAACGGTTTGCGTAACGCACGCGTTGTGATCAAGAACTAGAGCGCATAACGCACAACAATTTGCGGACCCGTGCTTCTCAGAAATGCGGGTTCGCCCTGCCGCTGCAATTGATGACCAAATAGCCATCATCGCTCAGGGGCAACGCCATCTCGGTTGAAGCCCACGGTGTGACGTTTTCGAACGCACCAACCGCGCACACCGGAACAATCACCACATCCTCGCACGTGCTGTTTCGAAGTTCTGGTGTCAGAAGCCCGGCGGCAGCAATCCGACACACTGTCTGCCCCTGACAGAGTCGCGCGATCCTGGCATGAAACGTCCGCTCGATCGGTCCGGGATTGAGCGTCGGGATTGGAGTGCTGGGCATGGAGCTGCTTTGAGCCTGCGCAGTGCAGGTCAGGATAACATCCTCGATCAGGATCGTGGGTGCCTCGTCAGCGGCTGCGTTCAGTTCAACCAAGGTCATTGCAGCAATGGTCGCAGCAATGATCCGCTTACCCAAGAACGTTGCATGTTTCATCACGAAACACTGCACAACGCAGAGCGTGGACGCAAGCACTGCAACCCGTTGACGGAACCGCACGGATCAGGCCCTATCGGTCACAAGAGCGTAACGCAACGGGGAGGCGCGCTGCATGGAACGCAATCTGCAGCTCTATCCCTGGTATCAGGGAGCCCGCAATCTGCTGTTCTGGCAGGGTGTCTGGTTTCTCTATTTCGAGCAGGTGCTCACCGCAGAACAAGCCATCACGCTCGCAGCACTCTACGAGATCGCCAATGTCTTTCTCGAAGTGCCGTCTGGATATTTCTCTGACAGGATTGGCCGACGCGTCACACTGATCATCAGTGCCGTTGCAAACGTAACCGCTTGTCTTCTGTTTTTCCTGGCCGCCCATCAAAATGGCTTCGCAATGCTGCTTGCCGGTCAGATCCTTCTTGCGGTCCACATGGCCTTCAATTCCGGAACGGACAGCGCACTCCTTTACGACAGCCTCAAGGCAGCCGGTCAGACCAAAAACATCGCCGAGGCGGAAGCGCGCGCCTGGCGGTTTTCATACACTGCGCTTGCAATCTCTGCTGCTCTTGGCGGTCTCATGGCATCAGGGTGGATGGGTGACAGCTACGCCCTTACCTACCTGGCGACTTCGGTCGCCGCAGCTGCTGCCCTCGTCATCACAGTCCTGTTCAAGGAGCCACCGCATGCCACGGATCAATTCGCGGAAGCGCCTCTAGATCAGTTTGTGACCGTTCTCGGGCGACTGCGCGACCCCGTATTAGCCTGGATGTGCGTGTTCTTTGGCGGATTATATATCCTGAGTCACATACCATTCGTGTTCGTACAGCCATATCTGCGAGAGATGCTGACAACCCTGGACCTCACAGCGGAAACGCCAATGATCATTGGTCTCGTGATTGCTGTGATGATGGCCGTGTCAGCAACCCTCGCATGGTTCGTCGTACCGCTGCGCAATCGTATCGGAACGAAAGCGATGTTCGGGATCGCGCTTGCGCTGCAAACCGCAGTCATTGCCGCAATGGCCTGGATCATTCACCCGCTCGTGGTCGCCCTGCTCGTCTTGCGGATGGTGCCAGGAACGCTTACGCGACCGTTCTTGCTCGAAGCCATCCAGCCGCGCCTGCAGAGCAGCTACCGCGCAACATATCTCTCTGTGCAGAGCTTGGCGGCGCGGTTGGCATTTTCAGGAACGTTGTTCCTGGCTGCATATGCCGTAACAGGCACCAATACGTTAGATCGTGTAGGGTTGGCACAGGTGCTTCCCTGGTGTGCTCTTGGCGGTTTTATATTGACGATAACCCTGTGGTGGACGTGGCCACGCGAACGTGACGACGAAACGAATACAACTGAGAATCAGAGTTCCGAAACCTGATATGTAGCTTTATCCAACCAGGTTGGATTGATCTCCACACCCCACCCCGGCGTGTCCGTAACCATTGCCTTGCCATCTACGATTTCATATGGATCCTCGACAAAAATATCATACTGCCACGGATAATAATCTGCCCCCTCAATCGAGAACTCGAGATACTTTCCGGCATTCGGAATCGCGCGCAGAAGATGCATCGTACAAAGCGTGACGAGGGAAAGGTTCGCGCAGTGCGGTGTGCAGGGCAACCCCGCTTCTTCGCCCATTTTCGCAACGCGCAATGTGCGGCTTAGTCCGCCCATGTACATGACGTCCGGTTGAATAATGTCCACCGCCCGCATATCAATCATGTGCCGCCACGTCGCCAGATCGCAATCCTGCTCACCACCTGTTACGTCAATGCGCAGCGCATCCGTCACCTGCTTCGTTTGCTCCAACTCCCAATAGGGGCAAGGCTCTTCGAAGTGGGACACGCCCTCTGTTTCCAGCAATCCACCAACTTCAATCGCCCGTTCAGGAGAAAAACCCGAGTTCCCATCGACCAGTTTGATAATACCGTCGCCCAACGCACGAGCAACAGTGGGAACGATCTCCTCCGTTCGTCCTGGCCATTCGTCAATATCGCGACCGCATTCCGCTCCAACCCGAAACTTGAAGGCATCGAAACCTTTTTCGTCCCTAAGTCGACAGAGGCGATCCGCTTCGTCCGCCGCGCTGATCTCCCGTTTCATCGATGACGCATAGGCCCGCAAGGGCCCCGCGCTCCCCCCAATCAGCGCTGCAACCGGTTTTCCGGCAATACGACCGCGCATATCCCAGATCGCGGTATCCAGTCCGGCCATGGCGCGCCGCAGGTAGGAGCCAGGAAACTTGTGCTCGCGTTCCGTAATCCGGTCCAGCAGATCATCAAGGTCGTCAGGATCGGCACCAAGCGACCAGGGCGCAATCTGACGATGAAAAACCTGACACGTGATGTCAGAGTGGTAGGTCGACACCTGTCCCCAGCCGAAATCTCCTGTGTCTGCTGTAACCTTCACAAAGCCAACGAAAGCATTGGTAAATGTCTCCAGCTTCACCAGTTTCATTTTTCACCTCCGTTAATCGAACGATTACGATATCCCACCTCTTCACAAGACATAAAAAAACCTCTGCCAACCCTTGAGGGTCAACAGAGGTTAAATCTTGCGATAACGCAGATAAGGATCTGCGATAGCGTCAGATTACTGAGCGACCTGAGTCTGCGCAGTAGGAGCACCAAAGCCGTTGATTGGTGCTTCGCGACGGCAAGCGCTGACAGCGATTGCTGTGACGAGAAGAGCCGTAACGACCAGTGTTGTTTTTGTACCCTGCATGATTCTCTCCAAGAGTGTCTGATCCAAACAAGAATCAGTATATCGCATGCCAGACCGATTTTTCATCCAACGAAGCAGCCGGGGAACATATGTTTCCACAGTTTAAGATGCAAAAATATCACGCTGCGTCTTTGAGCGTTGCCCAATCACACGAAGTTACCTTTATCCGCAGCGCGAATTGAACGAATTAACTGGTATGACTGCGTTGGCTTTCAACACCTTACGACATTGAAGGAGATCCGTGCCCATGGCGAGATGTTTGCGATATGTTCTGCTAACCGGAGCACTGTTTGCCACGCTTACTGCGGCGACCACACTGGGAGGTGTGTCTGCATCAGCATCCACTGTGAAAGCTGTCATTGACCTCTCGGAACAGCGCATGCGTGTCTATGTGAACGGCAAACAGAAGTACAAATGGGCCGTTTCAACAGGTACGGGCAAGTGGCCGACACGGCTCGGCGCCTTCACACCGTTCGGACGGGAACGGATTCACGTATCCAAGAAATGGAACATGACACTCCCTCATGTGGTGAAGTTCGATCAAACGGCCACAGGCATCAACGCCATTCACGGAACAAACCGGACAAACAGACTTGGCCGCAGAGCATCACACGGATGCGTGCGTCTCGCCCCCCGGAACGCCGCGATTTTCTACAATCTTGTTGGCCAGCACGGCTTGTGGAGCACACAAGTCGTCGTCAAACGATAGTCCATCCTGGCGCTTTCGAATGTTGATACAGCCCGGTAGCTTGAAGCTACCGGGCTTTTTTTGCATACCACATTACACGGACAAGTGGTCGGGAGCGCTTCCTACTCTGCGGCTTCCATAGCAGATGCCGCAGGTGCCGGAACTGGGCAACTCACCCCGGTTCCCCGCAATCCGCAATAGCCCGCAGGGTTCTTTGCAAGATACTGCTGGTGATACTCTTCCGCAAAATAAAACGTTGGAGCATCAAGGACTTCCGTCATGACTGGGCCGAAACCCTTCGCACCAAGAGCCATCTCATAGGCACGCTTTGATTCCAGCACCGTTGCGTGCTGACTGGAGGTCGTGGTGTAGATACCTGAACGATATTGCGTTCCAACGTCATTCCCCTGCCTCATGTGCTGGGTCGGATCATGGCTTTCCCAGAAGACCTTGAGCAAGGTTTCAAGCGCCACGGTGTTCGGATCATACACCACCATCACAACCTCGTTGTGCCCCGTTTGCCCACTGCATACTTCCTGGTACGTCGGGTTTGGCGTCAAACCGCTCTGATAGCCGACTGCCGTGACGTGAACACCTTCGATGGACCAGAACCTGCGTTCTGCACCCCAAAAGCACCCAAGCCCAAAATAAATTGTCTCATATCCGGCAGGATAAGGCCCCTGCAGCTGTGCATGGTTGGTGTAGTGCCGGGTAGCCGTTGGAATTGGCGTGTCTCGTCCCGGAAGGGCCGTTTCGGCAGTTGGCAACTCGGCCGACTTGCGTTTGAAAAACATCTCTTACTCCCTTCGGTATGGCTGGCAAAAGCAGTTCGGATACAGGTTCGTCTGATTACTCTACTCACTGATATAGGGTCACAGCCCCCCATCACCAAATAAACTCATTCACACGAGAACGTTGAGTCCTGACCATGGGACGACTCTGCCAGCGGAAGCCTTGCATTGGCTGCGGGCAATCGGCATGCTTGCGATCCCCAAACCTTAGAGGCGCCTCACCTTATTGCGGGCCACAAGATGTCAGAGCACCCCTCATGACGAAAGACACAGCAAAAACGGATACCGTGAAACACGTTTATGAAGCCGGTGAAGGTCGCAAGACCATACTTGCTTTCGTTTTCATCGTTCTTCTCCCATTCCTCGCCAGCTTGCCTGTCATGATTTTTATGCGTGGGTTCAATGGGTTATGGCGTGATGCAGCATCGGCCATCGTACTCGCCATTCTGTTTGGCGTCTGGATGCTGTTTCTGCTGGTCAACGTCATGTCGTCCTTCCGAACACGGGTTGTCATCGACGATGAGAAGGTCAAGTTTTCGGTGCCGCGCTGGCGTGGCCCGAGCCCGGACGTGCGGTACATCAAGGACACCGTTGAATTGAAGGATATCGAAGCAGTCGAGACACGGGGCGAAATCTACCAGGCGGTGAACGTGCCAGTTATGATGCGTGCAACGGTCCTGAAACTGAAGGACGGCCGTCAGCACTTGCTGGGATACGTCAATGAGAACTCGCCGGATCCGGCCTTGCCCTACCCTGAAATCGGCCGCGTGATTGCGGATCGTGCAGGCGTACCATTCGTCGACAAGGGGCGTGTCGATGCCGGGCATCATGCACGGGCTATGTTGAAAGGTCCACCGGACTGGGACGCACGTCCGCTTTCCGAAGGCGCCTACCACGACTATCAGCGCGACAATCAGTGGGCGATGCTTGGCTTGGCGTTTCTACTGTTTGGACTTGCGGGTGTCGGTCTGTTCGCAGACCTGTACCGCTCAGGTTGGTTCAGCTCCGTCGTTCCCGGTTGACGACCTGCCAAACCATCAATTCGCGAAAATGTTGGTCCGCCGCCTTTTGCGTCCCAGCCAATAAAGAAGTCCTGCAAGAACAAAAAACACGATCCACGTCGGCGATTGCAGGATGGCAATCACCACCGGATCCCATAGCCATCCGGCCACATAACGCTCAATGCCAGCCTGAAACGCATTGAGACTGCTCGGTTCCAGATCGAACCAGTGCTTCCCGAGAGCGGTCATCACGAACCCTCCCTCATTGGCAATCGACTTGATCCCGTCATGAACCAACGCAATGATCCCGACCACCAGGAACCAGCTCGCTATAAATCGCAATACAAACATAGGTATCAATCCTGCAGGTCGATCTTCGACGCTCAGCACATCACAATCGCACGGTTATTTCGCGCTCCGGTGGTGATTTCAAGGTAAACAACGCACTTTGCACGACATCCGCAAGCCCCTCTCATCTGTCGAAGAATGACGGCACAACCGGGCACCTTTCGCAATCTCTGCACACGCAAGCAGATTTACCACCGCATGCCCTTGTTTTATCCCGGCAGGGCCGTTATCCCCGTGGATCGAACGGAGAGGTGGCCGAGTGGTCGAAGGCGCACGCCTGGAAAGTGTGTAGGCAGGCAACTGTCTCGAGGGTTCGAATCCCTCTCTCTCCGCCATCACTTCATATGACACGTACAGACAGCCAATGAAGAGTTCTGCCATCTGGCGCCGAACCTGCTGTTTTTTCTGGAAAATTTGATCTCGCCTCGACAGGCTTGTCGTCCAAGCAACGACGAGTAGCGTCAACTCTTGCCACCCAATGACCGATCAATTGGGGGATGAATTAGGTGACGCGTTCGGGAGGTATCAGTGACAGCACGCGTTCGCAACAGCACGCTCAACCAGCGCTACTCACTGGGTGTTTGACAGAGGCAAACGCACCGTATCGCCTCTTGCAACGCAACCATTTGGCGTCATGATCCCGTCTCACGTGACATGACGTAGATCACCCAATCGGATGGCATCGACGATCCATTGGCGTTGACGGAATGGGACGGCACGGCGGGGCCGGCCACCGCATCGCACTACTACACCACCGACCACCTTGCGACCGTCCGGGCGCTGCACGATGACACGGGCGCCATCACGGCGGAATACACGCATTCGGCGTACTGCAAGCCGGAAACACGAGTTGAAACCGTCAGCCAGCCGCTCGGCTTCAACGCCCGCTACTACGACGCAGCCACCGGGCTCTATCACTATCACTTCCGGGACTACGATCCGGACACGGGCACGTTCATCCAGGAAGACCCAATCTTCTTTGCAGCATCCGACCTGAACACGCGGCGCTACGTCTGGAACAACCCTGTCAGGGGTTTTCATCGTAGATGGAAACACCGCGATGGTTTTGGTACTTCGAATTTTGGCGCGTCATGATTCAAGGTAAATCAGACGCACTCTTGAACTGGCGCGATCCGTCGGGACTGGTGGCGGCGATCGAATACGCTTGCCTGCTTGATTTCGGGTTCCATACGGGCACGACAATTGGCACCAATGGCGCATTGGGGATCGCCGGTGTGTTTGCCTCCGTCGTCCAAGCAACTCGGTGCGCAGGGTGTGGATGAAAAACTGCAGAAACTGCAACGGCGGATGATGCTGATTGCCATCTCTGCCGCCGCCAAACCGTCGACCTGTGGCAAGAACACGTCACCCAAACGCACCAGGACCTGCAAGGCCATGTACCGACCGTCAGCATCAACCGGTTTCGGATCTAACCTTCCGAAGGTCCAGTTGAGCAAGCAAGATCAACAACACCTGGGTCACCGGTCCGGACGGTCTCCAATGTACCCGTACCGTGAACCGGTTCCACCGCAATAATCTTGGCAGCTTCGCTGCATTCCCTGTCGCTCTGTGCGCCCCACGGCTCTTGCAATACGACCACGGATGAGAGCGACACACATCCGCATCACATATCAGTCGACGGGCAGATAATTGATGTCCGTTTGCGGGGTTTTTCAATCCTTCATTACGGTCGTTTATTGAGGTATCGCAGTGCGCGTCTACGCTGCCACATACCGAAAACTCGCCCCTTGACGCTCCACCCGCCCAATGCCGGGGAACGGCATGTGATAGCCAATCATCTGCATCTTTTCCGATGCGAGTTGGTCGAGCAGCATTGCTCTCGTCTTTGCGCCGAGCTCTTTGTCCTGATCGGAGGCGAGCAACCAGTCCGGTTTCTCGAGCGCCACGTGATGGTTGTTGATGGCATCACCGACGATCATGAGACTTTCTGTACCAGCGCGCACCTCGAACGCCATATGTCCCGGTGTATGACCGTAGGTGCCTCTTGCAAGGATACCTGGCAGGATTTCCTCTCCTGCCTTGAAGAACGACACGTTGCTCTCAATCGCTTTCAGATTCCGTGCCGCACCGACTGCAAATGACTGTCGGTTTGCATCGATCGCGTTGATCGTCGTGGGGTTGATCCAGTAGTCCCACTCGGCCTTGCCGATCATGTAACTCGCATTCGGCAACAACGGTTCGTCAAACTCGTCCAGCAAACCCCAAATGTGATCCGGATGCGCATGGGTGAACACGACATGGGTGACGCTTTCGCGAGCGATCCCTCTCGCGTCCATCGCTTCGCTGACTTTTCCAGCGGAAGACTGGAAATTCGGTCCTGCACCGACGTCAAAGAGGATGGTGTTTTTACCATCGCGCACCAGCGTGAGATTGCAGGGTGGCATGATCTGATCGCCGGTTATTCCTGCCTTCTTCAGAATGGCCGTGAGCTGTTTCGGCGGCAGACCTTCGAACATAAGAGTTTGCGGCAGAACCAAATGCCCATCGCTGAGGACATCAATGGTGAAGTGTCCCAGCTTGACCGTTGAGGATGCCCAACTTGTTGTGGCCGTGAAACTGGTGAGTGCCCCACCTGCAGCAGCTATGACGCCATATTTGAGAATTGTCCGCCGAGTAACACTCATGATCAGCCGCAACCCTCAAAACCATCCGCCGCCATCTTTGCTTCGTACGGTGCTGTGACGTCCGCCCCCGGCGTGAGCGTCGCTTTGATCTCGTCCCAGTTTTCGGGTTTGAGGACCACCATCCATGCGGCATACGGATCATCGTTCGCAAGCGCGGGATTGCTTTTCAGATCTTCGTTGACTTCGATGACTTCACCACCCGCTGCGGATTTTGCCGGACCCACCCATTTACCGGATTCAACCGTGGCACAGGAGCGTCCGGCTTTCACGGAGCGCCCCGTCTTCTTCGGTGTAAAAGCGACCAGTTGACCGGCCATTGCCGTAGCGACCGCCGTCATGCCAATCCGCACGTTTCCGTCACCGACTTCCGTAAACCAGATGTGGTTCTCGACATCGTAGAGAAGATCATCTGGCATATGGCAACCGCGTACATCAGGCATATCAGTCTCCGTTTGGTTCTATTCTTCAACCACCGTTTGCGCGTATCGGACGGGAAGAACAACAAAATTCACCGAGTTCGGCAACTTGCATTTTTCCACCCACGAACAAGCAAAGATGCTTTGCAACCATGCCCGCCATAGTGAGACGCTTATAGACGTCGGGATGGTCTGGATCGTTGGTGATCAGATTGTGGTGGTACGCCAATTCGCGACAGGTTTCGCGACAGGCATTGAACGAAGGATCGCCCTTGCACCCTTGTCGATGCAGGGCGATGAGGCGAAAGCCCTCTTTTGTTTCCGTTGTTGGTTCCTGATCGTGCGCCACGAGCCAGGCGGACATGATTTGCTCGCCAATCGAAATGAGGTGCTGGGATCGGTTGACCACGTCTCCGACACTATCGCGCGCGGACACCGAGTCGATGCGGGCTTCAATTGTATCGAATGAGAACTCTGCGGTGGTTTCCATGTTACGTCGCCCACAACAGGCGTTTGTCGATCATCAGATCTGTCGCGTCCGAAACATTCTCATGGATGCCGAGTTTGCGAGGTGCAACGCCGAGTGCCAGCCCCAGAAGCTGGGTGAAGTACATAATCACCACGTTCGTCTTTCGGCCCAGAACTTTTTCCGCGCGTATTTGGTGCATCTCAAGCCCGCTGTGACACGTCGGGCATTCGGTCGCGATCACTTCTGCACCAGCGGCTTCGGCGGCCTCTATGATGTTGAGAACGAGCTTGGTCGAAGTGTCACTGTCGGACAGGGTGTGGGCTCCGCCGCAACATGCCGTTTTCAACGGGAAGTCCACGTTCACCGCTCCGGCAGTAGCCAGAAGATCATCCATGAAGTGCGGTTCTGACGTTGATTCCGAGCCTGGTCCCTGATCCTTCTCGGGGAAGATATGTCGGGGGCGCGTATACATGCAGCCGTAGTAGTTCGCGACCTTGAGCCCCTTGAGTGAGTGCTTTACGCGGCGCGAAAGTTCTTCTTCACCAATGGCATCCTTGATCCAGTCGAGTGCATGGATGGTTTCGGCTTGACCGGCCTCGTAGGTTTTGTGACCTGCTTTGGTGGAGAGGCGGTCGACAACCTCCTTGGTTGCAGGATCATTTTCGAGGTCATATTCTGCTTTTTTGAGGTTGTGATAGCAACCGTTGCACGGGGCCATGACAACGTCATGCTTGTTCTTGTTCACCGCATTCGAGAGTACGCGCGACGAAAGGTAAGTTTGTATCTTCGGATCGATGTTTTTCACTTCCATCGCGCCGCAGCAGTTCCAGTTTTTCACCTCGTCCAGTTTCAAACCGAGTTGCTTGCCGACCGCCCTGGTGGACGTGTCGTAAGCTTTGCCCGTGCCTTCGAGGGCGCACCCCGGATAGTAGGCCACGCGTTTGTATTTTTTGTCTTTGCTCAAGAGTTTTGTCATGCTGCTTACTCCGCCGCCTCGACCAGTGTCGATGTTGCATTGTCATTAGACGCTTGCGGCGTCGGTGATGTTGGTTTGTCCAGACCCAGCAGTTTACGATGCTTGGTATCCTGTTCGATGATATAGTCTTCAATGGCGAGTTGCGATTTACGCCAGCCCTTCGTTTTGGGGCGAAAGATCGTTGACTTCGCCATGTGGAACATCATTCCAAAAGGCAATTTCTTGAACAATCTGAAGGCCATTGTTGTCAGCCAGTTTTGCATCAACGGCTGACCGGTTTTCTTGAAGAAGCCGCGTATGATACCGCTCTCTTCGATCTTGCCGCGCTTGATAACCTGCTCGGAAAACACTTCATCAAATAGCGTCGAGGGCGACTTGGGTGTGTGACCCATTAATTCCAACCAATGCGCTGTTGCCTTCATCACCCCCTCGGGCGCCACCTCACGCGGGCAGACATACGTACATTTGTTGCAGGACACGCATTGCCAGATGATGTCCTTGTCGCGCAGCAGCTCAGACTCCATACCCGTGCGAATGAGATAGATCCAGTAGCGTGGATTGAAGTCCGCGTTCAGCGCGTTCACGGTGCACGAGTTGGTGCAAGACCCGCATTGCCAACACCGGTGTATGTTCTCGCCACCTGGCAGACCAGCGATCTGATCTTCGAGATCTTCGTTGTAATCGGTCACGACGCGGGATTCGATGAATGTCGACCAATGTCCCGACACATCCACACCGTCGATGACCAGATCATCGCGTGTGCGGATGTTCTCCTCTCTGATCAGTGATTTTTCATGAATGGGCATGGTTCAAACTTTCTTGCTGACCGTCAGGACAGGTACTTCGTTTCAGGAACAACACTGGCGCTGCCGTCAATCGTTTTGAATTTCGTGCGCCCGGTACGCGAGGACACGCCGTCGAGCCCAAGGATGCGGCGACTATGTTCGAGCGGGTCACCTTCGGTCGCGAAGTCCGTGCGGAGATATGTGCCGCCCTGCGCGTTGATATAGTCCGCGTAGATTTGTGCTTGCAGGAGATCGATGTATTGCAGCATGTCCCGGAACACACCGTTTTCGGAAAGGAACTGCGAAAGCTCTTCTCGAAGCACGACAAACATGACGTAGGTGTCCGGCGCGTCGATGACCATGTGATCGACGTTATCCCCGTGCCAAATTTCCCGAATGACACCGGTATTCGCTTTTGCATCCCACACCCACTTGGTCATGAGGGGGTAGCGTTCAGGATTCATGGCATGGAGAATTTCAGCGCCCAGGTCACGTGCCCAGCGGAATGACTTGTCGGCAGGAAAAACAGCGACGAATGTAGCCAACCGCTGATCGGCGGTTGTAGTATCCTGCGCGCCATCCAGGAGTGCGACGATTGCGTTGCGGATTTTATCGTATCCAACCTGTTCGATACCCTTTGCAATGCGTCGTCGAACGGTCGCCATGAAGGCACACAGTTCTTCGAAGTCCGCCTGGGGTAGCGTTGCGATTTTACCTTCACCCAGCATGTCATGGAAGAGCGCACATTTGAGGCGTACGGCATCGCAATATTTTTCAATCCCACCGACCCCATCACTCGCAATGATCAGGCGCTCCAACGCTGCCTTCAAGATCGGGCCGCTCAGGTCCAGGACTGGGCGATCCTGCTCGGGGGCTGATGGTTGCTTGGCGGACAGAAAACCCATGGATCAACGCAACGCCTACTCTGCCGCCACGGCTGATTGTGAATTCATCGACGCGATGGCCGACATTGCTGCGGCGTTGGCTTGAGCGATGGAATCGTCGATTGTTTCCGGCGCGATTGCGGATCCGGCGACGAAGACACCGGGTCGTGAGGTTGCCCCCATGACGCCATAGCTGTCCTGACGTGCAATAAATCCTTGCTTGTGAAGGTCAACACCGAACACTGCAGAAATCGTCATGTTATCGACGTTGGGATCCATGCCGATGGCGTGTACGACCATGTCGAAAGGAATTGTGATCGGGCGTTTCACCAAAGTGTCTTCACCTTTGACGATAAGTTTATCTCCGTCAGAGGTCACTTCCGCGATCCGTGCCTTGATGTATTTGACTTTGAATTCTTCCTGGGACTTCCAGTAGTAGTCTGTCTCGTACAGACCGAAGGTCCGGATATCCATGTAGTAGATGTAGACATGACAGTCTGGAAGCTCTTCACGGATCTCCATCGCCATGTTGGCCGACACGGTGCAGCAGATTTTCGAGCACCACTCCCGGCCGATCTGTCGATCGCGTGAACCGACGCAAAGAAGGATCGCGACTCGTTTCGGCTTGCGTCCGTCGGACGGACATTTCACGCCTTGTCCCGATGAGATCATTTGTTCGACCTGTGTCGTGGTAACGACGTCCTCGAACGTACCAAAACCCCATTCCGGTTTATTGACGGAATCGAAGTGCGTGAATCCAGTTGTCAGGATGGCTGCTCCTGCATCAACAGTCGTTCCATCCGACAACTCGGCAGAGAAGTTGCCAGGGTCGCCTGAGAAGGATTTGACGATTGCGTTGGTGCGAACATCAACATGTTCGTTTTTCTCAACGCGCGAGACCATGCCACCGATCGCATCCTTTGCCCACTGTCCTGAGGGAACAAGTTTGGCATATCCCGAGTGGATTGGTGCACCGCCGAGTATTTCCGTTTTCTCAACAAGCACAGCCTTTTGACCGACCGTTGCCAGCGCGTGAGCTGCGGCAAGACCGGCGGGGCCACCGCCGACAATAAGAACCGGTTTTGTCATGATCGTGCATCAATCAGTTTATAGCCAGGGCCTGAGGTAATCATGCGGCGGGGGTCATAGAGCTGATCCTGCTTACCCGCTTCAACCTCCTTGAGGTACTCTTCGAACTCTTCTTTCTTCGCGCGCCAATCAATACCGAGTTTCTCCATCAGCATTTCCGTTGGCGAGGCATGCCAGTGTGTCTGTACGATTTTATATGGATGTGCTCCGCAAACGAGCGCAGCGAACTGAACGTCAGCAAGGATGGGAAGTTCGAAGTTTTTTCCGTCCGCTTTGCCGATCCATTGGTTCTTGTCGAGCGTCGTGATGCATCCCGTGTCGTGACCGACCATAACGTCGGATTGCGCTTCTTCGACAGCGACTTTGATTTTGCGATCTATTGCGAACGAGCGCGTGAACTCTCGTTCCGAGATAATGTGTCTGAAGCCGAAGCCACAGCAGTCATACCAGGTCTTGTAGTCGATGACCTGGGCGCCTAGCGCTTCGATCAGGCCGGTTGAGACGGCGACACGGTTACCTTCGAGGATATCGTCGTCGTAAATCGCATCTTCCGGTACCATCTTGTAGACGTGACAGGCGGGGTGGATGGTTGCGCGGATTTGCGAGGCGTCAATCTCCTGACGGTTGGCGATTTCACCGCGCATCACGTGCGCCCATTCGGAATAGTGCACGACTTCTTCCGGTATCAGCAATTTACCGTCAACGAGCCGATCCAGTTTGCCGAGGATCTTCTTGACGCGCTCACGGAGTTCGGCTGAGTGCATCAGGTAACCCCGCACTTCCTTGTAGTTTCCGAACGAGGTTCCGCAATGAACGAGCGGATAGTAATGTCCCGCTTCTTTCCCTTCGGCCAAGCCGGAAACATAGGCCTGATGGAAGTTGCGGAGGAATACAGCGGCAAGACTTTCAATGTTGCCGATGCCCGAGCCGTGGTAGTTCCAGGCGGTGCAGGATGTCTGATCGGTTTCATCGAGGTATTCGATGCCGAGTTCGTTCTGTAGCCAGAGCAGGGAGACTGGATATCCGGGAATGTTCCCGCACTGGCCACATGACTTGTGATGCCAGAGCTGCGTCGTGGGAATGCGTTTGTCCCAACCGTACAGGGTTTTGACTGTTTTGGCCTTGTGTTCATCCTTGATGCGGTGAACAACAATCTCTCCATCCTTTTCAAGTTGCCACATGATATCGCGCACGTCCTTGACGCGATCCTTGTTCGTGAGCATTGAGCGCTTGTCGATTTTCTGCTCGACCCACGCCGTGGCAACTTTGGCCTCATGTGACGTCAGGTTGGAGTCGGTCCATTCGGAACCGTGCCCTGTGAAGCGTTCGTTGTCTGAACCGCCATTGTCATTCGTACCCGTCATCGGTGCGTACCTTTCAGGCTTCAATCGTCATCGTCGTCTTGCTCGTCCTGGAAGTCTTCCCAGTCCTCGCGTTTTTCATCCATGATGTCAGTGATGACATCGAACAGGTTTTCATCGATCGTCTCAAGTTGATCGAGAACGCCAGTCATTTCCCAGATCGTATAGAGTTCAACCGATGTCTTGAGGTTCACTTCCCAAGCTGTCTCAGTGGTGTTCAGTGTTGCCATTGGAATGGCCTTGCGCAGCAGCTTGAGCGGCGCTTCGACCTTTGTGAGGTTTGGCCCCCAATCTGCGAAATGATCCGGGTTGATCATGTCCGGGGAAAGCTGGTTTCCGGTCGAGATGAGTTTCAGCATGACGCGTGAGAAGGGACGTAGAACGTCCTTGGCGGATTGCATGCCGTGTTTGATGGCGACTTCTCGCATCAACATGACGAGCCCCCCCGGTGAATTACCAAATGGACAGCGTGCGGCACAGGTATAGCATTGGGCGCAGGACCATATTTTCTCCTGCATGGCATCGTATATGCCCTCGAGATTTTCCGTCCAGAGCAATTGAACGATCTCGCGTGGGGAAAAGTCATAGTAGTGCGCGGCCGGACATGTCGCGGTACAGATGCCGCAATTCAAACATCCGTTGAGCTCGTGATCGAAACGCAGATCAGCCTGAATGTCCTGGAACACCTCTTCCAGATCATCGCGCGAGATCGGAGGTGAATCCGAAACCGGATCGCCAATAAAGTCCTGAACGCGTGTCGAATGATCCATGGTGTATTGCCTTGCGCTGCAAAGAGTCGTCTGACCTAGTAGGTCAAGACCTTGCAATCACCTTCCATGATTTCCTCGATCATGTGTGCGCCGCCGACGATCCCCGAACATTCGGGAATAAGATCGTCTTCCGACATATTGAAAAGATCGAGGTTCGGAGAGCAGCAGTAGAATTTTACACCGGCTTCATGGGCGTCCTTGATGAAATCGTAGACTGATTTCGGCGAACCTTCCTTGACGACCAGCTTTTCTGCTTCGCCCTTTTTCATCAAACGTCCAGAGGTAGCGGTACAAATGACCTCGACTTCGTATTCCATGGCAGCGGCAACGCTGGCCTGAAAGATTGGTGCGCCCAATTCCTCGCCGTTGCGCGGATCGGTATTCGCCATCACAATCAGAAGTTTTTCAGCCATGAACCAAACGTCCTCCCAAACCGGCACAGTGTTGCTTTTTCGCGGACTATAGCGCGTCTGATTCAAAGGGAATCGTAACGCGACGGCCCAAGTCGCCCCACTGGCATCCCGGTATCTCCGTTTAAGTCGGACGCACCTCAAGTCGGTCACACCCTAGTCGGTTCCTTAAGGGATCACAACAACATATTCGTATTTTACAATATGTTTGAAGCGTGCCGTCTCAGGCGTCTTGTTTCATCCATCCCGTGGCCTGAATCAGCCCCGTCATAATGGGAACAAGCGCATCTTCAATTTCGAGCTTGAGAGCTCGCAGCTCATTGAGTTGCTCACCAATGTTCTCAGGTGCGTCTTCAAATTCCATGATCAGATCTTCGATCATCGCGAGCTTGATCCCGGGGTGTCCTGCAAAGCCAAAGGCATTTGTCCCAATCTGGAAGAGGAGGGGGCGTCCGTCCGGTGCTTCTGCGATGGTCGTCGCATATGCAGGTGGAGTGAAGGTATCCCGCATATAGGAAACGGAAGGGAAGGATATGGGTGCAAAGCCGCCAAGTGCACCGCCATGAACAGTCGCCGCGTGTTCCACACGGAATGTAAGCGGGGCAGATTCTGTGGTGCCATCGGCTGCAAGCGCAAGGATTTGCGCACCGAGGCCTATTCCGATGATAGGTTTTTCCAGCATCAGGCACGTTCGCGCAAGACTGATTTCTTTGTCCAGAGTCGGCAACAGTGGCGCACTGGCGGTGCCCCATTGTCCGCCACCGATCAGGATCAAACCGTCACCAAGTACATCTGGATCGGGCAGACTGCCCCCTGACGTGAAGGGTCGAAAATAACTGAAGCGTATGCGACGTCCTTCAAGGTGATCCTCAAGAAGCCCGAGCCATTCGGACTGTGTGTGCTGAACGACGGAGACGTGTTTCACGCGCTCACTCCCACGACATCCTCAATCACGCCGCGAAAGTCGGCAGCAGAAATACTGAGCATACCCACCTCTGCCGTTTCGAAGAACCTGGTGGCGGCTTCTCCTGCTTGGGTAATCTCGACACCGCGAAGTGCGGCCTCAAGATCGAGCACAGTGCGGGGAGGCGTTATGAAAAAATCGCCGGTCAGCAACAGCTCGCGAATACGGCGCGCACCATCCGGCCCATCGAGGCGGGTAAACGCAGTCACGGTTCCGCCAGGCGTTGTCCGGGTTGCGGAACGTAAATCCGGTGCGTCTGGTGTATCGATGCTGTAGACGAAATCGTCGGTTCCAATCTCGTCTCGGTATACCTCAATCGTGCGCTCTTCCTCGTCGGCGCTAATTTCTCCGGGTGCGCATTCAATGCCGAGGTGTTCGCGAAGCCCCGTGATCACCGCGTTATGGACCTGTCCCACGGTGGGTGCGTCACCCAGCAACGCCTGCAATGTCGTGACCCGATGTTCGGCCTTGTCGAGATCGTGTTTCTTCAGTTTGGCTTCCGGCACATTCAGGCACGCCATCATGGCTGTCGGATTGACGTCGACGAGCACGGTTCCCTGATAGATCAGCGTGTTGCCATCGAAGAACCCTCCTGTACCGCATATTTTTTGTCCGCCAACTTCAATGTCGTTGCGCGGGCGAAACTGGGCATCAATCCCGAAGGCGTTCGAAAGTCCGCCTGCAACGGCCTCACAGATGGCTTTGGTATACGATCCAAGGTCATTCATCGGCAAATTGCGACGGTCAAAGACCAGTTCCCAACCCACTTGCTTTTCATCGAGATAGATTGCGCCACCGCCGGTGATGCGGCGCACAATTCCAATGCCATTGTTGCGACAGTGATCAACCTTGACCTCGTTGGACAAGACTTGATGTCGGCCAATCAGAACGGTTGGAGGAAACCTGAGGAAACGAAGCGTGTCGGGAACCTGGCCATCGTTGTGCAGTTCGACCAACGCCTGATCATAGGCAATCTGTTGCCGACCCTCGGCCACGCCAGAGTCAACGATACGGAAGGGGACTGTCATGATTGGTGCCTAGATGAATTCCAGTTCTTCACCATCCTCATATGGTTCGCCCGGTTTTTCCATGTCGAGTTGATAACGGATACGACGCAGGTCGACCGCTTCTGGCTGGAACGGATAGCTTGCAATGTCTGATGGCGGTGAGTCGCCGTAGGGTCGGTCACAGGCGGAGATGTCATCGGCAAATTTACCCGGGCAGCCCGACGTGCGGAATGCGATGCCGGCATCGATGATGGCATCCAGTTCGCCCTGAGGCATGCCGAAATCCACAACACGTCCGTGCTCATCGAACTTCATGTTCGAGACGCGTTGACCGCAATAGTCGATGAGGTAACGACCAAGCTGCACGCGTCGCCACTGGTCCCGCGGGGTAGCGGGTAGGTGATCCATCAGTGAACCCTTTTCCGGGAAGAAGCAGAACATGTGGCTGTGCCCCCCCATGTCGACAAGTTCCTGCACCAGGGTCAGAGTGTCGAACTCGGTTTCGCCCATACCGACAATAATATGCGCCCCAAATTTCTGGGGACCAAAAATGTCACGCGCGTCCAGAAGAATTTCCCAATACTTTTTCCACGTGTGGGGGCTTTGCACGCCTTTCCCCCGCGTGCGGTCAAAGAGTTCCGGTGTTGCTGCGTCAAGCGACACCGTAAAGATGTCCGAACCCATTTCATGGAGCTTCTGAACGTCGGCGCGTTGCATCGTTGTCGGGTTGGACAAAATGGAAACAGGCACCGTGTCCGGATCAATTTTGTCTGTCCACTTCTTGAGAACCGCAAACGTATCGTCTTCGGAGCGCGGGTGCGTGATCATCGAAATACACATGCGGTGGAACGGTGTATGCTCACCCTTTTCCGCAACAATATCAACGATCTGTTCCATTGGAACAGCAGGCCAGTCTACCCGGATGAAATTGCGATCTGCGTAGTCCCGATCCGCTTCTCGATGCCGTGCCAAACCGCAATAGGCGCAATTCGCCCTGCACCCTTCCGGGTAGGTGAGGAGAAGGTTGAGGCACCGGGTACAGGAGCAGCGATACATCTTGGCCGACATGATGCCGAGCGTGATCGCCGCCGCAGTCGAGATCTGCACGTAGTCCGGGGACTGCATATTTGGCGTCATATAATTGTCGTTCGGCAGGTAAACACCGGTCGGGGTAACATCAGCCGATTTCACGCGGCCACCGTTCTTGGCGTCTTTTGGAATCACCTGTGGAACACGTGGTTCCATGACCTCGGCCGGATTGAAGTCCAGGCCATTCGGGCCATTCGGGCTCATGGTGCCTTCTGATTTTACGCAACCCATGATGTCTCTCCCGCTTGATTATGTGTCGTCATGCTGCGCACGCCGAACGGACACGTGTTTGAGCGTTCCCACCCAGTTTGATGGAACAACAGGCATGCTCCTGGTGCGACGGTCGTCCGATCGCTTCAGCAACGGCAACCGCGCCATCGGCCGGAAACGCAATGCCATCCAACCCAGCCATGACGGCGTAAGCATCTGTGATCCTTTTATGCATACCGGGTGGACGCGCGCACCCAAGCAAAACCTGACGATCAGGAATACGTTGTCGGGCTTCGAGGAAGATACGTCCCACATCGCGTGTCTCCGGTGTAATGAACGTGCCGGACTTCGCGTAGAATGGCATGATCACGACGAGCACCAACGAATGAATGCCGTGCCGGGACACAATATCGAATGCATTGGACTCACCAAGTATCTGTCCGTAGTGCAAGCCAACGACGATGTGCGGCACAACTTCCATTGATGTTGTGCAAAGGGCTGCGAGTGTGGCCTCAAAATCTTCGACGGGCCGATCCAGATGATACACATCGCGGATCGTGTCCTGGGATCCAATGACGTCCATCATGGCGGTATCAACGCCCGCACTTTCCATCATTCGTGCGCGCGGTTCGTCGAGAAGAGCTGAGTGTATCGCGATCTTCAGATCCGGGAAGTCGTGCTTCAGGCGCTCTATGACAGGATAGTATTTCTCATACTTGATTTCGTTGCGGCGGTTCGATCCGCCGGAGAGCAGAAAGCCCTGCAGGTTCTGAAGGACGATCAGGTCGCGCACCTTTTGTTCCAGCATTTCCGGTGTGGTCGCCGGGATCATGGGTTCCAGGATCTTGGCCTGACAGTGATCACACATCAGTGCGCAGGCACCGGCTGTTATAGAGAACGCAGGGAATGAGTTCTTGCCACAACCTTGCAACTCATCGCTTGAGTATTCCTTGAACGTCGGCGTGGAGAAACGGATCGGTCGACCGGAATGATTGGGGGCAACGTGTTCGAGATCTCGCACCAAGGTGGCATCGAACTCGGCATCTTCGAGGGGTTCAATATCCCCCATCGCGTTCAACCAGTCCATTGTACCCCCGACTGTAATCGTATCTGAATACGCCGCATATCGGGCGCCCAGATTTCATATTCAAAAGATCGAATGTATCTGTTAGAGGAAACCAACACCCAGTGCAACGCTCGCAATTCAGGACATCACCATGGAAGAAATGTCGATAGCGACTTTGGCCGGACTTTCCGGTCTCGTCATCGGAGCTGGTTTCGGGGCTCTGACGCAGACGACCAATTTTTGCACGATGGGTGCAGTAGCCGACGCGGTTTCTTTTAGTGACTACAAGCGTGCACGGGCCTGGTTGCTTGCAGTCGCAGTCGCCATCGTTGGGGCCCAGGCAATGCAGTATGCAGGCATGATCGACCTTACACAGTCCATCTATCTTAGTTCTTCTTTCAACTGGTTCGGCAGCATTGTCGGTGGTTTGATCTTCGGGTTTGGAATGGTGCTGGCGAGTGGTTGTCCAGGGCGGAATCTTGCGCGAGTAGGTGGCGGTGACCTCAAGGCGCTGGTCGTATTGATCCTGATTGCGTTTTTTGGGTACGCGACTTTGCGTGGAATCACTGGGGTGCTTCGGGTGCAGATGGAAGCGCTGACATCAGTGAATACGGAATCAGTTGGATTGGACAACCACGGACTCGGGACGATCGTCTCCGGCGTCACGGGACTCGGTATATCCAGCGCAACGTTGTTGGTCGCCGCCTTGTTCGTCGCAGCTATTCTTTGGTTTTGCTTCAAGGACGCCTCGTTTCGCGCCTCGAAGAGAGACTTGATTGCAGGGTTCGGGCTTGGCGGACTCATCATTTCTGGATGGTGGGCCACAGGCGTTTTGCTTGCGGATGACTTCGATCCTCAACCGCTTGCATCGTTGACCTTCGTTGCTCCAGCCGGGAACACACTTCAGTATCTGATGACCTTCACCGGCGCATCGATCAATTTTGGGATTGCGACAGTATTTGGGGCCATTCTTGGTGCCTTCGTCGCGTCGCTGGTGCGCGGTCGTTTCGCAATCACAAGCTTTTCGGACAAGGCGGATACGCTACGTCATTTCGCCGGTGCGGCCATGATGGGGGTTGGCGGTGTGGTGGCACTCGGTTGCACGATCGGACAATGCATCACCGGGATGTCGACACTGGCGCTCGGCTCCGCTTTGACGTTCGCCGCAATTGTCATCGGCGGTATATTCGGGATGAAACATCTGGAACGTGCGCTTGGGATCTAGGTCGACGCACGAAGTTTATAAGCGCGTGCCAACTCCGTTACGTGATCGCTAATTGGGCCGTGGTTTGGTGTATCAAGAAGCGTGGTATTCCAATTCGGAAGCACGTCTTCTTCATCAACGAGATCGCAGTCCAGAGCGTTCAATCTACAGACAGCGGTTTGGGGCAGTTGATCCGGTATTTCAAACCCGGCGAGCATGCCCCAGAGTGATGTCCAGCAGCGCGCCAACGTCCATGGATTATACCCGCCGCCACCGAGAACTACGGCGGAGGGATATGTGCGAACCAGTGTCATGACTGCGCTGCACAATCCGACATTACTGAGATCCAATTTTGACAATGGATCCCCCGAGAGGGCGTCTGCTCCTGTTGTGATGACAAGGGCGTCGGGACTGGCGACCTCAAGAAACGGCAGTATCGTTTCGATCATCAGGAACTGAAGTTCGCTATCATTGAACCCGGCTGGCACGGGCAAATTTAAAGATCGACCGCCGCCATTATCGTCCCTCAAACCGGTATAGGGCCAGCGTCCCGCCTCGTGGGTCGAAACAGTCCATACGCGATCATTGTCGTTGAATGCATCTTGTACGCCATCGCCATGATGGGCGTCGAGATCGATATACGCCACCCGTGACACTCCGCGATCCAACAACGTCAGTACGGCGAAAACCGGGTCGTTGAAATAGCAGAACCCACTGGCATGATCCGGTCGACCGTGATGCGTTCCGCCCGACGGGTGATAGGCTACGCGTCCTGTCGCCGCAATTTCAGCGGCCCGAATGGATCCCCCAACGCTCAACGATGCGCGGTCAAAGACACCGGGAAAGTATGGGTTCTCCATCGTACCGAAGCAGTATTTTTCGCGATGTCCAGAGGACACAGAGCCCACGACATCGGCTTCTGCCAGCGCTTCTACGTAATCCCGCGCATGGAAGCGTATGAGATCATCAACTGTTGCCGTCGGACTTTGCTCAAAGCGATCCGCCGGCAACCAGTCGAGCATTTTGCTAAGGTCATAAACCGTCTCAACGCGCGAAATTGCCAAAGGGTGATTTTGTCCGAAGGCAGCCTTCCGATAGCCGTCACTTCCCACAAAAACGGCTTTGGATAATTCACTCACGATGTTGTCCGGATATTCGGGGCGAGCGTCGCGCTCGACATGGCTTGTATGAAAGCCGGATACACCTTACACATGCAAATGTCTGTATATGTTTTCAATCAACGCGACACTATGAGGGGATAACATGGCCGAGATTCTGGACACCAAAGGATTGAACTGTCCGCTGCCAATCTTGAAAGCAAAGAAAGCACTAGCGGACGTTCCCGCCGGTGAAAGTCTTGAAATTCACGCGACGGATCCTGGCGCAGTGGCCGATTTCGAAGCGTTTTGTCGCTCAACAGGAAATGAACTTGTGGAGTCGAGCCAGGACGGCGACGTGTACAAATTTATTATCAAGAACGCAGCCTGATGATCGATTAAAATTCACAATCACACATATTCGCACTTGATAATGTGTCGGTTATTGACAATGCTGTGAAGCATGACGCACGCGGCGACATGGGGAGAGGAAACAATGACGAACAAGATGCAGATTGCAGTTGTTGACCGACGCGACTTCGTGCTCGGCGCTACGGCAGCAGGGCTCATTACAGCGTTGTCGGTTGGGGCCGCACATGCGGAGGTCATTCCGACACTTGAAGAGGCCATGAAAACTGCGGTTGGCGATGCGAAACCATCTGAAGGCAAGGTGACTTTGAAGTTGCCAGAGATTGCTGAAAACGGGAATACGGTACCATTTTCTGTCAGTGTCGAGAGCCCGATGACGGCGGACAATTACGTCAAGGCCGTCCACATTTTCGCAAAAGGCAATCCTCGTCCGGACGTTGCGAGCTTCATGTTCACGCCGGCGAGCGGCAAAGCGGAAGTCACGAGCCGTATGCGGCTAGGCCAGACACAAGACGTGATCGCCTTGGCAGAGATGAGCGACGGCAAGGTGTACATGGGCAAACGGACCGTGAAGGTCACAATTGGCGGCTGCGGCGGCTGATCGGGAGGAGAGGCGAAAATGGCAAAACCACGCGTTAAAGTGCCGAAGACGGCCAAAGCGGGCGACATCGTTCTGATAAAGACGCTGATCACCCACAAGATGGACACAGGTCTTCTGAAAGACAAGAAAACCGGTGAAATCATACCTCAGCATATCATCAATTCGTTTCAGGCAACCTACAACGGTGCGACCGTCTTCTCTGCAACACCACATGCAGCCATATCGGCGAACCCTTACATCGCCTTCAACGTGAAGGTGGACAAGACGGGTGACCTGGAAATGGTCTGGAAGGACAACAAAGGTAAAACCTGGTCAGCGAAGAAAACAATCACAGTCAATTAAGTAATGGGTCGCGTCGACGGACGCGGCCTTTTTTGTCTGTATCCCAGGGTGTGTTCGACGGAGTTGGAGACACCGAGATACGAGAAGATTAGCTCAGGACGACGCGTCATGATCACATTCGGATCAGACGCGATACAGGGAGGGGTTCGAGACATGTGGAGAAATGCAATAAGCCTTGCGGTAGCGTTGGCGTTTGCTCTGACAACAACCAGCGCATTCGCTCAAGCGAAGAAGAAGGAACGGTGCAAGGACGGCGAGTCCGAAAAGGTTGCGAACTACACACCCGTCAAAGGTGTCAACCTCGACTGGATGATCAAGGAATCCCTGACTGGCAAGGACGGCGATCCGAAAGCCGGATTGAAGTGGATGACACACCGGCGTTTGGGCAATTGCATTGCCTGTCACGCCGTGACCAAGATTCAGGCGCTTGCGAAGCCCGGCGACTCGAAAAGCCTCAAGGCATACGGTTTTCCAGGCGAGATTGCGCCGACGCTTGACGGCGTGGCGGACCGCTACACCATCGGTGAACTGCGAATGCTTGTTGTAGATCCAAAGAAAATTTTTCCGGATACGATCATGCCGGCATTTCACAAGAACACCGGCTTCAACCGTGTGATTGGAGATTGCAAAGGTCTGGCAATTCTGTCGCCCGAGCGCGTTGAAGACGTGGTCGCGTATCTGAAAACCTTGAAGCAATAGGTCGGCGCTCTTTGGCCCGAACGTTAGGGAGGACAATATGAATTTCACCAAAGTCCTATGCGGCACGACCATTGCGATGGCATTGGGGTACGCTGGCATCTCCGTTGCGGCGAGTGGCGCCGACGGTGTGACGACACCAATCAAACCGGCGGCAAAAGATCATCCGCTTGAAGAGGTCTGGTCAGGCTACAAATATGCAGCCACCGACACTCAGGCCATGCAAGATGATGAGTTTTCCAATCCCGGAATGGCCTGGCACGACACAGGTCAGGAACTCTGGTCAAAGGTTGAAGGCGACGCCGGCAAGTCGTGCGCGTCCTGTCACGGTGATGACGCGTCATCAATGAAAGGGGTTGGTGCGCGATATCCGATCCTGGACGAAAAACGTGGCAAATTGGTCAACATCGAAAATCGCATCAACATGTGTCGTACTGAAAACATGAAGGCGAAGCCGTGGAAGTACGACTCAAGTCAGTCCCTTGGCATGTCGATCTTTGTGAAAGCGCAATCACAGGGGATGCCTGTCAACGTCAAGGTTGATGGCGCCGCCAAACCTTTCTTCGATAAAGGGAAAGAGTTTTATTACGAACGCCGTGGCCAGTTGGACATGGCATGTGCCACGTGTCACGAGGGCTATTTCGGTCAGCGCGTTCGCATGAACACCCTGAGCCAGGGGCAATCAAACGGTTTCCCAACCTACCGTCTGAAATGGCAGAAGCCAGGCTCATTGCATCGTCGCTTTTCAGGTTGCAACAAGCAGGTCCGTGCGAAGCCTTTCAAGAAGGGGTCGGACGAGTACCTTGCGCTTGAGTTGTACCTTGCATGGCGCGGTGCTGGCCTACCGGTTGAGACACCTTCAGTCAGGAACTGAGGCGAGCCCACTACCAGAACAATCAAGGGCGACATCGCTGAATGGTGTCGCCCTTTTTTTATCTCGCAGCAAGCACGGGTAGAGACTCACTATGGTAACGCGACGCGATTTTATCGCCATGGCTGCGGCAACCGGTGCAATCACCGGACTGGGCAGTACGTTCGGCGCAAGAGCCGCGCAACAGAAAATCACGCAGGACGATCTGTTACGCTTCCCGTCCAAGGGGCAGGTCACCCTGATTCATAGTACCGACTGGCACGGACAGTTGATGCCAACACACTTCCGTGAACCGTCGATCAATATCGGGGTGGGCGACGTTGCTGGAAAACCACCGCACCTGACCGGTAAAGATTTCCTGAAACGCTTTGGCATCGCGCCCGACTCTCTCAACGCACATGTCCTCACAGATCAGAATTTCACCGCGTTGGCGCGGGAGTACGGAAAGATTGGCGGTGTCGACCGGATTGCGACTCTGATCAAGGCGATCCGTGCGGAACGGGGGCACGACAAAGTTCTCTACCTTGATGGCGGTGACACGCTGCAAGGTTCCTACACGTCGATGGTGTCTGACGGCGCGGATATGGTTTCAGTACTTAACCAACTCGGCGCGGATGCAACCACGGGACACTGGGAGTTTACGTACGGCGCTGATCGCGTGACGGAGGCGTTCGGTACGAAGGATGAGGCCGGTCAGTTCAAGGGAGAATTTCTCGCGGGCAATGTCTTCGACACGGAATGGGAAGAACCGGTTTTCAAGAGTACCCGTATCTTCGAGAAAAACGGTGTACGGATCGGTGTCATCGGGCAGGCTTTTCCCTACACACCGATTGCAAATCCCCGTTGGAAAATCCCGACGTGGTCGTTCGGAATCCGTGATGAAGTCATTCAACAGCACGTCGACGCGGTCCGGGCGGACGGTGCTGACATTGTCGTTTGCCTCTCGCACAACGGTTTCGATGTGGACCGCAAGATGGCGTCCCGTGTGAAAGGGATCGATATCATACTGGTCGGGCATACGCATGATATCGTGCCCGAGGCCATAAAGGTTGGCGACACGCTCCTGATTTCGACGGGCTGCAACGGCAAGTGCATTTCGCGCATCGATGTCGAAGTGAGCGGTGGTCGCATGGTCGATTATTCGTTCCAGCTCATACCGGTCCTGTCAGACGCGATTACACCTGATCCCGAGATGGCGGGGCTTATTCACGACATCCGCAAACCGCACGCAGCGATGCTCAACACGGAACTCGCGATGTCGGAATCGTTGCTCTATCGGCGTGGTAACTTCAATGGCACCTTCGACGACGTGATCTGCGATGCCATGCTTGAGGAGCGTGATGCCGAGATTTGTTTCTCACCCGGTGTGCGTTGGGGAGCTTCGATCCTACCCGGTACGCCAATCACGTGGGACGACGTCTACAACATGACGGCGATCACCTATCCAAACTGCTACCGCATCAAGATGACCGGTGAGCAAATCAAGGCCGTTCTGGAAGATGTTTGTGACAATCTGTTCAACCCAGATCCATATTTCCAGCAAGGCGGCGACATGGTGCGCGTCGGAGGCCTGGCTTACACGTGCCGTGTCGATCGTAAAATTGGTGAGCGGATCTCGAACATGACGTCGCGACGCTCAGGAAAACCAATTGATGCAAAACGTGAATATGTTGTCGCAGGATGGGCATCCGTGAATGAGGGAACGGAAGGGCCTCCCATTTGGGATGTGATTGCCAACCACCTGAAGCGCAAGAAGACTATTCGTGTCGAACAGAACACGAGCATTGAAGTGGTTCGAGGCTAGAACTTCACCACGCAGCGGCTTGGGACATTCAAATGCTCGCAGACGCATACATCTATTTCGGAGTCGGGCTCGCCGGACTAATGAGTTTTCTCAGTCCGTGCGTGTTGCCTCTTGTGCCGCCGTACCTGTGTTATCTGGGAGGTACGTCTCTGGATCAGATGACGAGCGATCAGCAGACATTGGACCGTGATGTTTATCGGAAAACCGTTATTGCTTCAGTGTGTTTCGTTCTCGGCTTCACGACGGTGTTTATCGGACTTGGGGCCGGTGCATCGGTTTTTGGTCAATTCATCCAGCAGTATAAATCTGAACTCGGGATTGCGGCTGGGGTCGTCATTATCCTTTTCGGGTTGCACTTCCTTGGTCTTTTAAAAATCTCATTGCTCTACCGTGAGGCGCGTTATCAAGGTGAGGTTAAAGCGACCAGTTTGTTAGGCGCCTATCTTCTCGGCCTCGCCTTCGCATTCGGATGGACCCCGTGCGTCGGACCGATCCTAGCTGTCGTTCTGACACTCGCTGCGAATGAAGCCAGTCTGGGCATGGGAGTTACTCTACTGCTCGCCTATTCCCTGGGGCTGGGAATCCCGTTCCTGCTAGCCGCGATTGCCATTCGTCCTTTTCTCGGGTTCATGGGGCGTTTCAAGCGTCACCTCGGCACCATTGAAAAGATCATGGGCATTCTGCTTGTCGTGACGGGCGTCCTCATACTTACCGGCTCGATGAATTGGCTTGGTTTCTGGTTGCTTGAAGCATTTCCCGGTCTCGGTACAGTGGAGGAATGGCTCGTTCCAAGCGACCTGCAACGCGAGATCATGCGCAAGAGCCTGGAAGGGAGCGAATAATGACTTTGCGGAATGTCCTGTTTCTAGTTGTCGCGATGATCCTCACTGTCAATGGGGCTTCAGCAGATGAAAACATACCCGACAAGTATCCCACCTCGATTCTGTACGACAAACCGCGCGAGGTAGTCCCTGGCGTCTGGTCCGCGATCGGTGCAACGGCCCCTCCGACCTATGAGAACGCGAGCCACAACAATAATCTCTCTTTCATCATAACGGGAAAGGGCGTCGTGGTCGTGAACGCCGGTGCGGCCTACAAACTCGCCGAAGCACTGCACGAGCACATTCGAAAAATCACGAAGGAGCCGGTTAAGTTCGTGATTCTCGAAAACGGCCAGGGCCACGCAATGCTCGGTTCCAGGTACTGGAAAGAACAGGGTGTTCCAATTATCGCGCATAAGGACACAGCGATCGAGATTGAAGAACACGGACACAATTCACTTGACAGCATGAAGCGTCGGATCAAGGAGCAAGCTGACGGATCGGAAGTCGTTGCGCCGGATATCACGTTCGATGAGCGACATGTCATCGAATTGGGTGATTGGCAGATTGAAGCGCTGAACCTAGGACCAGCACACAGCCCTGGTGACACGATGGTGTGGCTCCCGAAGCAAAAGGTGGTGATCGCCGGAGACATGGCGTTCCATCAACGCCTGCTACCGCTGTTCGACGATACAGATACGGCTGGGTGGATCGAAACGTGGAAGAAGTTCGAAGGTCTTGGGGCAACGACCGTCATCCCCGGGCATGGTGATCCGACGGACTATGCGACAGTGCGACGATGGACACGCGACTATCTCGTGTACCTACGCGGCAAGATGCGGGCGTTGATTGACGAAGGTGGTGCTTTGGAAGATTCCTACAAGGTCGATCAATCGCCATACAAACATCTTCACACGTTCAAGGAGTTGGCGGCGCGCAACGCAGGGCGCGTTTTTGTAGAGATGGAATTCGACTGAAATTGCTATGTATTATTTCTTCCACGCATTCAGATGTTTTCGCATGAATGCTGCTGACCGCATGCTGGCATCTTTACTCGCCAAATCGTCAGCAAACGTCCGCACGTTTGGTGGACGGAAATCAAAGCCTCGACCAACGCCGGGATACGTGATCAATGTTACGTCTCGGCCAGCGGTTTTCATGGACTGCACCGCCGTTTCAAGCGACCTGCGACGCTGATATTGATCATATTCTCCTATAAACAACATCGTAGGTATCTTGAGTTTATCGGCCTCCAATGCGTAGCGGTAAACCTGCATCGGTTCTCCAAGGTTGGGGTCTTGCCAATGGGGATAGAATGACACGTAGCAGGCGACATCTTGGTCCTGACGCTTCATCACGGTAGCGACACGGAGGGTGTAGTAGCCGCCACGTGTGTGACTGAAGAAACAGATCCGTGACGTCGACACGTCAGGTTGTTTCAAGAGAAAGTTGATGCCTGCTTCCACATCTCCTTCGGTTTCCGGCAAATGTTCGATGGGACGGATATCTATGAAACGCGCCGAGTAGACATCCGGAGCTAAAACGACAAAGCCGCGTGCTGCCACGCGCCGTGCAAGGCCCTTCACAAATTCGTCCAGACCGCGACGCCCATGCTGAAAGAGGACGGCAGGGAACTGACCCTTGGTCTTGGGGCGAAACATGACGGCCGGCACTTCGGTTCCGTCTTTCGGGTTGTCGTAAGCGACATCCCGTTCGGTTACCTTGTGATTGACTGGCACAGCAAGCGCACCCTGATCGTACCAGTCATCATTCCACCAGAACTTCTGTGAAACGGGCCGAGTGTTAACCGGAGCTTCGAGTGTACGGCCGACGGCCGTGTCGGACGCAGACAGCTTGCCATCGTGTAGGCTTTGGCCGGACACGGAAGTCGCAAGCGCAAGGAATGCGCAAACCGTTGTCCAGCGTACGAAAGACGTCATGTTTCGCAAGATCATTTCCTTTGGTCGCTCGTGCCTGCCACATCCGAACTTTACACATTCAATAATTCAAATGTAACATTCTTGAGATCTGGCTTCGTGCCAATTGTACATGGCATCGGGAGAAGCAATGTTGGTTCCCAGGCATCTGAGTGCGATACCTTCTTTACGCTTGCTCTGTTGTGCTTTCGCCGCACTGTGTTTTGTGTTCCTGGTGAACACTGCACGTGCCGAACCGCGTCTTGTCGAGATTTCTCACGCTGATCGTACATTGCTCGCTAACCTTTCTGAAGTCGGTGACAAGGGCAAGGATACGCCGCTTGTTCTGATGATCCATGGCACCTTCGCCCATAAGGACATGGAACTCATGACCGCCTTGCAGACAGCGCTCGCCGAACGTGGTGTGCACAGTCTGGCGATTTCATTGTCCTATCGCGAGGATCGCCGGAAGGGACCCCGCAACTGCAAGTTGCCGATCATGGATACGTATGCCGACAGCCACAAAGAGATCGATGCGTGGATCGATTGGCTGTCCACGCAGGGATTTCAAAAGATCGTCTTGCTGGGACACAGTCGTGGTGGTGCACGCGTTGCCGAATATCTATCCATGAATGACGGAAAGAAGGTATTGAATGGGGCGGTGCTCCTTGCCCCTTCAACGGAAAAGCCCGGACGGTTTGAACGTGAGTACCGCGGGAGTTTTTCCACAGACGAAATCGCATCGATCAAATCGCAGTTGGTGACTGCGCGTGACGACAAGATGTTCGACTTGCCCGGGTTCCTCTATTGCCCAAAGACGCGTGCAAGCGCCGGTGCGATACGGTCTTACTACGGAGAGAAACAAATTCGAAACACGGGAGCGTTTCTGAAGACCGTTTCCAGTACCCAGGTTCTGGTTGTGGCAGCAGGGGCTGACACGGTGGTTAAGGACGTGCCGGAAGTGATGTCCTCTCTGGTCAACGGCAAGAACATTGAACTTGAAGTGATCGAAGACGCGGACCACCTGTTTCTGGATTTTTACGCAGAAGACGCCGCAGATCTGATCTCTGAATTCACGGCGAAGAACGGTGCCAATTGAATGCGCATATCCAAGAATTACCATGGAATTCGGAACGGTCTTCAAGGATAAAGCTGGGGCAGCTTCACGCAAATGGCAACCATAGCGTTTTTATGGATTTGGCGTGACTTTATCCGCTAGTGCACCGCGATAAGACGATCAACAGGGGCATAGTCATCTGTGAGCTTGAAGGGCTCAAGGGCTTCCGACAACCTGACAATGTCCGCATCCGGCACGCGATTGAATGACTGTCCGGGCGTGACCTTGGAGCTCAGTCGCTCAACCGGGGTTCTCTGTTGCAATCCTGCGATCACGAACGTCGCGCGTGCCCCCGACCAGTTGGAGCGCCAAACCTCCACGACTGGAAAAATTGATTCAAGACTTTTCACGATCGACATGGCAAGCCGCGGTCTTTCCAGATGGTCGACAACATTCATCAGGTAGATACCTTGAGGTTTAAGGCGTTGACGAATAAGGGAAAAAAACTCGGTGGTCACCAGATGCTGCGGTACCGAAATGTCATGAAATGCATCACCGACAATGGCATTAAAACGGGTATTACGTTGCTCTGACAACGCGCGCCGTGCATCGGCATGCACAATCTTTAACCGGTTTGTCTCCGCAACCCACATCTGGCTTTGAGCGACACGTGTGACGCTGGGATCAACTTCAGCGACGTGTATCTGGCCGTTCGGCCAAGCTTCCAGCCATGCTCTCGGTAGAGTGTATGCTCCACCGCCAATGAAGAATGCGCGAAAGGACGCTTCAGTCTTTATATGCAACCGCGCCAGGGTGTCCTGTGCCTCGACATAAGGAGAGAGAAGCAATTCCGCCTGATCCCGTATGTTCACACCATGTTCGAGGTGATCCAGGATCATGCTTCGAGCAGGCAAGCCGAGCTGTCCCTCCAGATCGATCACGCGGATACAATAGTAGTTGCTTTCGACATCACAGTTCGAGGTGAATGCGAGCAGGCGGTTTCCGCTGGCGAGTAGAGTGCTCGCTGCAACGACGGCAACAACGCCGGGAATAACCTTTGCGCGTGCTCCACTTTCCTGCCAGGTGAGCGAGAACATCAACGCAGCCATGACAAGATAGGCCGCTGCCACCGTAAGTATCGTTCCTATTGTGCCCAACCACGCAATGAAAACGTAACCGGCTGCGAGAGTTCCGACGATACTTCCCGCGGCGCCTGCGGCGTAGAACAGACCAAGCGTGTGGCCTAGATGTTCCTTGTTGTCCTCAATTGCCAAACGCGTCAACGCAGGCGATGGAATTCCAACGAATAAACTTGGTAGAAAAAACAGGGCAGTTGTCAGGAGAAGAATTGTTGGAACCGGACCAAGCCCGAGTGCAATGATCGGCCCGGACAAAACCCTGATCAGCACAAGACACGCTGCGGAAGACATCGCGGCGAGCAACAGGCTCCAGCCAACGTTACGTATTGATCGAACTGGTGGTTGCTCGGCAATCCGGCCACCGATCCAGTGGCCGATCGAAAACCCGGCCAAGACGACTGCGATGATCGCCGTCCATGTGTAGAGTGACATGCCGAGGTAGGGTGCAATCATGCGTCCAGCAACAATCTCCACGACCAATCCGCACGCGGCTGACAACGCTGTTACGGCGAGGAGGAGAGCGGTTCTGAGTGACACGATTAGTCCGCAACCCCGCCGTTCAAGGGAAGCTCGGTTGTGAACTTGATTTGTTCCATGGCGAACGTCGAACTGACATCCTTGAGATCGGTTGTTGCGATGAGTTTCTTGTAGAATGCGTCGTAACCTTCGATGTCTGGGACAACGACACGCAGGAGGTAGTCGACTTGTCCGCTCATCCGGTAGAACTCCATGACCTCCGGGAAAGCTTCCACGGAGGCGTGGAAGGTATCCAGCCATTTCTGACTGTGCTCTGGGGTCGTAATCGCAACGAACACGGTCACACCCGCACCAGACTTGCGAGGGTCGAGCAAGGTCACACGGGACGCGATGACACCATCAGATTCGAGGTTGGCGATACGTTCCGCGCACTCCGGTTGCGCGACACCGAGCGTATCTCCAATGTCCGCGGCCGACAGCGTTGCATCGGTTTGAAGCAATTCGAGAATTTTGCGATCTGTAGGGTCCATACTTCATACCTTCCGCGTCGTTCGTTGGCAAATCAATGCCCTGGCGCTAAGAGCATGAACCATCAGTGATAAACCTGATCGCGGTTACAACGGAATCCCGTTCGCATGCTCGAAATCACGAATATAACACCTCAGTTCGCGATTGCACCGCAGATTTCTGACGGGGATTTCGAGCAAATTCTGAAGCTCGGCTTCCGATCGATCCTGAATGCGCGTCCCGATGATGAAACCGGGGATTTCATGTCATCGAATGATGCAAAGCGGATGGCAAGTGCGCATGGGCTTGGCTATGTTCACATCCCGACAGCCAATCACGCAGTGTTTGAATCCGACATCATTGATGCGTTTGAAAATGCTCTTGTTGCAGTTCCATCTCCGGTTCTTGCTCACTGCAAGAGCGGTACGCGTGCCGCGATTCTCTGGGCCATGGTTGCTGCGCGACATCGACCGGTTGCAAACGTCATTTCAACCCTGAATGATGCGGGGCAGAATCTTGCGTTTCTCGAACAGGAACTGCTTGATCAAGCGAAAGACGTGCGTGGTTCGCCGCTGCGGCTGAAGAACGATGGATTGTTGAGCTTGGGCCGCTCACCACTGCTAGGAAAGCGCACCGAGCGTCCTTAAGATTGATGCACTGATCCGATGCAAAGGCACGATAAAGTTGTGAAGATTTTACGCATCCTGCTACGGAATTCGCGCGACCAACGCCTTGGCCTCTAGCGCGTCTGATTCAAATGGAATCATGACGCGACGGTCCAAGTCGTTCCACTGGCATCGCAGCGTCTCCATTTAAGTCGGACATAACCCTAGTTCCGCACAAGCATACCGTCGGAGAGAGACTGTCTGTATGCGCGAGCGGCGGGCAGGATGCCCGCAACAATTCCGCCGAGAACAATTCCGCCAAGAACAAGAAATTCGCGCTGATTTGGCGGCTGTATAGGGATATAAATCCCATAGGCGGAATCAATAATATCTCGGGCGAGCCATAAGCCGACGTAAAGCGCTATCGTGCCAAGAAGAACCCCTGCGAACGTAAGCACCCCCGCTTCGGACACAAGAAGACCGAGCACAGTGCGCGGACCGGCTCCGACCGATCGCAAAATGGCCATTTCTCTCCGCCGCTCGTTCAATGTTGTGAGGATCATAGTCATCATTCCAAGGAGTGCTGTCAGGATGACCATACCACTCACAACGGCAAGTGCTGTTTCAGCCTGGCCAACCAGTTGCCACAGCTCACCGAGCGCAACGCCCGGAAGGATCGCCGTAATTGGTTCTGCCTTGTACTCGTTGACAGTGCGCTGAAAGCGAAAGACCCTGAGTTTGGAATTGAGCCCAACGAGCACAGCTGTAATCGCACGCGGTTTCAGCTTCATCTGCCGCACCTGTTCGACTGTCACGCGATTTGCTGGATTGGGCGTTCCACCCTTCCAGTCGATGTGGATGGCCTCGATCGCTTCCAGACTGACATGCACGGTTCGATCGACCGGCGTACCTGTCTTGCTCAAAATACCAACAACGCGAAACGGTTTGTCCTTGTGCTTGAGCAGTGAAACACGACCAAGCCCGTGCCCGATCACAATCGAGTCGCCCAGCTTGTAGCCCAGGCTCGTGGCCACGTCCGCACCGATGACAGTATCAAACAGGTCATCGAAACGCTTGCCCTGCGCGAAGGTGAGTTTCTGTTTGCTGCGATAGCGGTAGTGCTCAAAATAGTCGGTCGTCGTACCCAACACGCGAAAACCGCGATGGGCGTCCCCTAGAGACAGTGGCACGGTCCATTTCACATCGCGATTGCGTGCGATGTCCTGATAGGTTTTCCAGGTGATGTTGTTCGTCGCGTTGCCGATGCGGAAGACTGAGTAGAGAAGAAGCTGTATCCCGCCGGTGCGAGCGCCAACCACAATGTCAGTACCGGAAATCGTATCGGCGAAACTGGCGCGCGCGCCGTTCCTGATTTTCTCGACTCCAAGAAAAAGCATGACGCTCAATGCGAGTGCCAGGACAGTCAACAGTGCCGGAAACCAACGGCTAGAGAGCGACTGCAGTGCAAGGCGGATAATTGTCATTGTTCAGCCTGGCCTCAAGTCGTTGCAATATCGGACAGCACGATGGTGCGATCAAAGTGATGCGCCAAACTCTCGTCGTGTGAGACCATGATCAAGGTTGATTTCGACTGCGAAATTTCTTCAAACAAGAGAGAGAGAAAGTCATCTCGCCGGTTGCTGTCCAATGCTGAAGTGGGTTCATCAGCCACGACAATCTCGGGGCTTCCGATCAGTGCCCGCGCTGCAGCAACGCGTTGCTGTTGTCCGACGCTCAGATCTGATGACGCGGCCTTTGCCTTCATGTCTGCGTCGATCCCCAGGCGCGACAGAAGGCGCACGGCCTCTGTCTCGATCGGGTGCGCCTGTCTGGCCGCATCACGTCGCCTTGGTGCAAAGTTGAGTGGCAAGGTGATGTTGTCGACAACCGTGCCGTAAGGCAGCAAATTGAACATCTGAAAGATGACACCGAAATGCTCGGCCCGGAAGCGATCGCGGGCTGCGGCCGTGAGCTTCGTGAGTTCCGTGCCAAGAATATCTATGCTTCCATGTTGCGGGGAAATAATTCCACACAGGAGGCTCAGGAACGTCGATTTTCCACTGCCTGAAGGGCCAATCAGAAGAAGAGTTTCGCCATGGGACACTTCGAAATGCTTCACTTGCAACGAGAACCCTTGTGAGCGCGGCCATGAAAACCGCACATCATCGAAGGACACGACATTGTTACGAGATTGCACGTCAGGTCAGCGAGTCGAGACTGATCTTGGGCGCATCACGTTCCACCTCGAAACGACGTTGGCCTTTCTCCGAGACGACGTTCACCTCGAGTTCTTCCGCACCTTTGAAGGTTTCGAAGAAAGTGAAGGAAAAGTCTTTCAGGGCGCCGGGATTGGTGCAGGTCAATGCGTATGTTGCGTGAAACGCGTTGTGTCCGCCTTCTTTTGCCTCGTCATGGCTATCGTGATCATCATGTTTGGCTTCGTCACCATGATCAGCGTGATCGTCGTGCTTGGCTTCTTTCTTGTGGGCGTCGTCGTGATCATCCTCGCCGTGGGCGTCGTGACGCTCCTTCCCGCCCCCGACAAGATCAATGTTCGAGCTCACAAGTGTGCAACCAGCAGCAGCCGTTGGCTGAAACAAGCTGAGTGGGTCCGCAAGCGACTTTTTCGCAGCCGTGACCTTGGCTTTGTCGGCTTCTGTTTCCGCCACATATTCGAAGCCAACGATATCCGCACCAGGCGCTTCCAGCTCCATGCTTACCGTCTTGCCTTCGATGCCCACGTTCAACGTGCTATGGCCGTGCTCGTGTGCATCCAGTTGGCGTGTAGTCTTATCGTCTGCGGCCAGTACGGCAGTAGAGAGTGAAAAGAACACGGCGCTGGTCATTACAATCAAACGTGACATGGCGTTGAACCTCCAGGAGAAGTGTTGTCTCGATACGAAGCGTACAGGTTATAACATTACAAACGCAACACTTTACATTGTAATGGCTGGCATCAGTTGTCGGCAGAAACGCACGAGCCGCATCGACCAGACACCTCCAGGTGCAACCGATCAATCTCGAAACTTTGCTTTTTCGCTTCGGCGAGAATGCGGCGCTCGATGGCAGAACTCTCAACCTCGATTGTCTGTTTGCATGACCCGCAAATCATGAATGTGGCGGGCGAACTGTGGGGGATATCATGGCAACAGGCTACGAAAGCGCTCATGCTTTCAAGCCGGTGCACAAGGCCCAGATCAATAAGTTTGCCGAGCGCGCGATAAATCGTAAGCGGAGCACGCAGCCCGCTTTCCCGCACATCCGGACGCTCCATGATCTCATAAGCACTCAATGGCTCAGAACTCTCTTGCAGAGCTTTCAGGACCGCGACCTGGTTTTTTGTGAGCGATTTCGTGAGCTTGTTCATGACAATCCAAATAGCTTGCGATGTCGATGTTATAGCATTACAATTCGTGTTCGTCTCTAGTCATACGCTCTGCGTGCTTACTCGTCGGCTATCCCGCAATGCTTCTTCTGCAACGTACATCGTCATCTGTCAGCCTTATGGCAGAACTGTCCCACGTTTTTTGTTGTGGCCTGCCAATGCTTGCAGCGATCATGAGTGCCGGAAGCCAGGTGGGCCTTTCCGGGTCATTCGTCGCGTTCCATCACTTTACGCACGCCTACGAGGTTCCGATCCTGATTGGGTCCGGCCTCCTGCTCCTTACTGCATTTCTCCTTCAGGTGATCAGTTACCGTGTTGAATGCAATCAGGCCATTTGCCAGCACGGCGATTGCACACCCAGGAAGTTTCGGGTGAGCTGGATCTTTGTCGTGGCTCTCGCATTATTTGTTGTGAACGTTTCCGTGTTCTACTGGTCCGGGCACGGTGTTGTCGCGCCTCGGTTCAACTAATTCGGCCCTTCACCAGCAATTCGGGTCGCGTTGGTTCGATGGCAGGTGTTCAGGGTTTCCATGCGGTTGCCTCAATACGTGAACAGAGACTCGCTTCAGCATGGTGACCGAAAGTTGTCGCAAAACGCGTTTATGCTTGCCGCTCTCCTCAACAAAACTGGTGTTGCCCGATGCATTCGACTCTGACACGGCGCGTAGTAACAGCATTCATCGCCCTACTCCTTGGACACTTTGGATTCGTTCAACCGTTACAGGCGGCCAAGCAGATCGAGTGGGAAACGCTGCAGCCCAAACTCGCCCCCATCGAAAGCCCAATCACGCGCCTGACCCCGGATCAACGTATCGATCTGGAAACGGTTTTCTGGGTTCACGAAATGAGCGAAGAAGAGAAGCTGAAAGACACCAATGAACAGGCGGTCGAACTCGCGCGTGACTACGAGAAAAATCTGCAAAACGCCGGTTTGGATGTTGAACGCCTCGTCAGGGAGTTCCGGATATGGCGTAAGGCCCGCGCGGATCGTCGCAAGGTCGTCAATCAGTCACTCAACGATCAGGACATTCGAATGGCGGGCTATCTTCTGCCGTTGTCTTTCTCAGAAAAGGGAGAGACGGAATTTCTGCTCGTGCCGTATTTCGGCGCTTGCGTCCACAC